>NZ_JBJLSE010000005.1:0-90987 GCF_050871845.1 Kineococcus arenarius subsp. arenarius | reverse complement strand
CGTACCTTTCGGGGTGAGAGGCTCCCAGTAGATCACTGGGTTGATAGGCCGGGTGTGGAAGCAACGACTGAGGAGTTGTGGAGCTGACCGGTACTAATAAGCCGATCACTTGTTACCAGCGCACACCAGGTCCCATCGTGATGGGTGGGTGGGTGTGGTGCTAGTCGAGGAACGAGCATGAAGTACAGAAATGGGTTTGCTTTCAGGTGGGGTACCGCGCTGGAGGGGCACTCGTTGGTGACGCGTTCACTGTGTGGTTCTCGGGAGGCAACCTGTGGTGGTTGTTCGTCCTGGCCTTTGTGGTCCGGTGGTCATAGCGGTGGGGAAACGCCCGGTTACATTCCGAACCCGGAAGCTAAGCCCGCCAGCGCCGATGGTACTGCCTGGGAGACTGGGTGGGAGAGTAGGTCACTGCCGGCCACTCACTTTTTGTGGTGAGGTCGTGAAAGGCCCTGCGCCCCTGTGGGGGGTGTGGGGCCTTTCGTGCGTTCCGGGGTTGTTGTCCGGGGTAGGGCGGGTTGTCCCGCGACCGGGGAGACACTGCTAGCAGTCCGGACTGCGGGGGTGTGGACGGCCGCGGAGGGCTTCATCGCCTGTGGAGGGGGCACCCTGTGCCGTGGGGCTCGCTAGCGTCGTCCTCACGACCCCGAGGAGACCCGTGCCGTCCTTCCACCGCCCGCCCGTGCGGGCAGCACTCCCTGCCGTCCGCGCCGCCCGGTGGAGGGATCAGGCAACCGCTGAGCTCTGGACCACCCGCACCTTGCAGCACCACGAGAGTCGCCTGCGGAGGGCGGCCGAGCGGCGTGAGCCGTGGATCGAACTGCGCTCGTCCGTGCCGGCCTCCGCCGGTCGTCTCCTCGTCCGCGAGGGTGCGGACATCGTCGAGCGCCCGGTCAGTTGCGCGGTGGTTCGCCTGGACCTGTCCGGGCCGGGACCCAGCATCCTCAGCTCGACGCCGGAGGACCTCCCGCTCTGGGACGACAGGTGGGAACTGCTGCAGGTCCTCGCCGCCGCCTCGGACCCGTCGGGGGAGCACTGGCTCGACCCGCTGGTGGCCGTCGAGGCGGCGCTGGCCGGGCACCAGGACCGGGCAGTCGCTGCTCTCCGTCAGTGGCGCCGCGCCGTGCGCGCCTCTTCCGCGCGCGAAGTGCTGGCGCAGCTGACCGGAGTCGCGGGGCAGCCGCCGGAGGGCCTGTCGTGGTCGTCGTGGGGGGCCTGGTTCGAGGACCGGCTCCAGGAAGCGACCCGTACCGCTTCGAGGAGTGGTCCCCCCCTCCGAGAGCTGCCCGTCCTGCACCGGACCGGCAGCTTCGACCTCGGTGTGGACGTCGACGCAGCCGTCGGCGAAGCGCTCGCGAAGGAATCCGGTGCCGTGGAGGACTGGCTCGACGAGGTCGAGGGGCCCCGACGGCTGCGGGTGGTGACCGAGCTCGCGGGGCCCGTGGGGGTGGTCCAGCTGAGGGGTTCCAGGACGACCGTGTCGTCGCGGCACGTGGCCGTGGTCCTGCAGCGCGGTGCCGATCGGTGCCCCGTCGTCCTCGACGCCCACCCCGAGCTGCCCCTGGAACCGGCGGTCCGGCACCCCGTGCGCACCAGTGCGCTCCTGGGTGCTTACCTGGGGCCTGCTCTCGAGCGGCTCGAGGCGCGGCCCTGGCCGGCGCAACGAGTCCTGCTGGAGCAGGAGCCGTCGCACCTGGTGGAGGAACTGGTGCAGGAGCTCGACGACCTGGCGCCGCTCCCCGACGCCGATCTGCGGGCGACCGTCGCAGCAGCGGGAGTCGCCGTCCTGCCGCGCGACCTGCGCGGTTGGCTGCAGCGGTTGGCCTGGCGCTGGCGGGCCTTCCCCTGGACGACGCAGGAGGGCTGAGCGGTGCGGTACGGCGTGAGCACGGAGGAGGTGTCCGCCCTGGCGGCGCGCCTGCGTGAAGGCGGGCGGCAGGCCTCGGAGCACCGCGCACCCCTCGACGCGCAAGCCGACGCGGTCGGTGACTGGTGCGCCGGGCGGGCGGTGGAAGCGGCGCAGGCGTTCTTCGCCACCCTCGTGCAGGCCGCGCGGGAGACGGCGGACGGCCTCGCCGACCTCGCTCGTCGTGTCGACGGCGCCGCCGGCACCTACGCCGACGCCGAGTCCAACGCCCTGCCGGAGCGCTGAGCACGTTCAGCGCTGGAACACCGCCGCCACCTCGGGGATGCGCTCGACGTACCCGTCCAGCAGCTCCCGGGCCACGGTGACGGAGTCGACCAGCGGGTGCAGGGCGAACGCCCGCAGCGCCTCGTCGCGGTCACCGTGCACGGCCGCCGCGATCGCGTGGCGCTCGACGGCCTTGACCTGCTGCATGAGACCCAGCTGGTGCAGGTCCGGCGCGCCAGTGACCAGCGGGTGAGCACCGTTGGCGTCCACCGTCGCGGGGACCTCGACCACGGCGTCCTGGGGCAACCCGGCGATGGTCCCGCCGTTGCGCACGTTGAGGATCATCGTGGCCCGCTCGTCCCGGCTGATGGCCGCCATGACACCGAGCGCCACACCCGCGTACCCCTGCTGCGCCGGGTCCAGCTCGGGCGCCCCGGGGTGCGTGGTCCGGCCCGGTTCGCCGCCCCTGGCCTCGGCCATGTAGGTGGCGTTGCGGTCGCTCACCGTGGCGCGCCACAGGTCCGCAGCACCCGCGCGCGTGCGGGAGAGCTCGTCCCAGAACGCGTTCTGCGTGCGTCGCAGGTACTCGCCCCGGGTCAGGTCGGCAGCCTGCGCGCTGCGCAGCGCCTCGCGGTGGGAGTAGTAGTAGTGCAGGTACTCGTTGGGGATCGCGCCCAGGGTGCGCAGCCACTCCTTGCCGAAGACGGCACCCTCCTCCAGGGCGTCGAGCGCGTCGTCGTCGGCCAGCAGGCCGGGCAGGACGTCCGTGCCGTCGTGGACCAGGCGGCGCGTCCACCCCAGGTGGTTCAGGCCGACGTAGTCGACCAGCACGCGCCGGTGGTCCAGCCCGAGCAGGTCAGCGGCCCGGCGCCCGAAACCGGAAGGTGTGTCGCAGATGCCGAGGACGCGGTCCCCGAGGACCGCCTGCATCGCCTCGGTCACGATGCCCGCGGGGTTCGTGAAGTTCAGGACGTACGCACCCGGTGCGTAGCGGCGCACCTGCTCGGCGACGTGGAGCATGAAGGGCACGGTGCGCAGCGCGTACGCGATCCCGCCCGCGCCGGTCGTCTCCTGCCCCAGGACGTCCCGGTCCAGGGCGACGCGCTCGTCGCAGCACCGTCCGTCCAGCCCGCCGATGCGGACGGCGGCGAAGACGAAGTCGCTGCCTTGCAGCGCCTCGGTCAGGTCGGTCGTCGGGGACAGCCGCGGTGCGTCGGGGAAGTCCGTGGCCATCTCCTCCAGGACGTGCACCATGCCCGCCAGACGCACGGGGTCCGTGTCGTGCAGGGCGACCTCCTGCACCCGGGGGGAACCGGTATCGCGCAACAAGGCCTGGTGGACGAAGGGTGTGCGGAAACCTGCACCGCCGAGGACGCACAGCTTCACGGAGTGCTCGCCTTCCCACCGGGTTGATCCAGGTCCTGCGGCAACCGTAACAGCGCGCTCCGGAGCGCGCCGGGTCCGGGAAGGTGGCCCACGGCGGCACGAAGGGCGAAGCGGACCGCCGCGAGGCGCTGCTGCGGCTGGCCGCACCAGATGACCGCGGAGAGCACCGAGCAGCGGTTGCGGGAGAGGTGTGCGCCGGTGCGAGGGCGGTGACCCTGACCTGCCGTCGCGTGCTCCTCGTCGCCTGTGACGGGACAGCCCTGCCGGTAGATCGGCCACGGTGGGACCAAAGCCTTGACACCCTTCCTTAAGCCACTTAAAAAGGACGTGGCCGGGTCGTTGCTGTTCTGCCACGTCGACGTCGACGTCGGCGGTGCGTCCGGGCCCTGCGCACCGCCGCGGCAGCGGTGGTCCGACCGAGGGAACCGTCATGCTCTTCGCCTCCCGCCCCTCTCGGCGTGCCGCGCTGGCGCTCGCCGCGGCGGCCACCACCGCTCTCACCGTCACCAGTTGCAGCGCCGGTGCCTCCGGCGGCGCCGGTGGGGCGGGAGGTGGTGCTGCCAAGGGCTCCATCACGGTGTTCAACGGGAACACCGGCACGATCACGGAGAACTTCAACCCCTTCTCCCCGGGCCTGCTGCAGCCGACCCTGGGGGTGATCTACCAGCCGCTGTACTACATCAACCTCGCCCGCGAGTCCGAGCCGACGCCGATGCTGGCCACCGGTTACGCCTGGAACGAGGACGGCACCCAGCTGACCATCACCACGCGCCAGGGCGTGACCTGGTCGGACGACGAGCCGTTCACCGCCGAGGACGTCGCATTCACCTTCGACCTGATCGCGAAGACCCCCGAGATCAACTCCACCGGACTCGAGCTCGTCTCGGCCGAGGCCACTGACGACCAGACCGCCGTGCTGACGTTCCCCGCCCCCGCCTACACCGAGGAGGCGGCACTGCTGGGGAACACCCCGATCATCCCCGAGCACGTGTGGAGCACCGTCTCGGACCCGGCGACGACGACGAACCCCGACCCGGTCGGCACCGGTCCGTTCACCGTCAAGAGCATCGACAGCCAGAGCTACGTGCTGGAGAAGAACCCCAGCTACTGGGAGCAGGGCAAGCCGGCGATCAACGAGGTGCGGTACATCTCGCTGGCCACCGCCGACGCCGCCAGCGCCGCCCTGACCGCCGGTCAGGTCGACTGGATGAGCGCCTTCCTCCCGGGCCTGGAGCAGTTGCTGGAGAACCAGGAGGACTTGTCCTACGTCAACACCCCGGCCCTCACCACGTCGATCTTCACGTGCTCCAACGCGGGTCTGGGGTGCGAAGGACCGCAGACCGACGTCGCCGTGCGCCAGGCCATGTACTACGCCCTGGACCGCGACCAGCTCAACCAGCTCGCCGGTGGCGGGTTCGCCGCGACCGGTTCGCCGACGCTGCTGCTCCCCGAGCGCGACGCGGACTGGATCGCCGACCCCGCGCACCTGGAGACGCCCTCGGGTGCCGACACGGCCAAGGCGAAGCAGGTCCTGGACGCGGCCGGCTGGGTCGAGGGCGCCGACGGCATCCGCACCAAGGACGGGCAGCGACTCTCCATGACCGTCCAGACCGTCACCGGGTGGAGCGACTACATCTCCCTGAACGACGCGATGGCCCAGCAGATGAAGGCCGTGGGCATCGAGCTCAAGCCGGTGCAGCTGGCGTACAACGAGTGGAACAACAACCAGGTCCAGGGCACCTACCAGCTGAGCCTGGACTCCATCGGCCTGGGCGCCAGCAGCAACCCGTACCACACCTACCAGCCGCGCTTCACGACCGTCTCCACCGCGCAGGTCGGCGAGTCCGCCGGCAACAACGGCAACTACGCCCGCTACTCCAACCCCGTCGTGGACGAGGCGATCGCCGTGGCCGCCACCACCGAGGACGAGGCCGTGCAGAAGCAGCAGTACGCCGTCGTCCAGCAGCAGATCGTCAACGACCTGCCGTACGTGCCGATCTACGTGAACTCCACCCTGACGGAGTTCAACAACAGCCGCGCGACGGGGTGGCCGACCAACGACGACCGTTACGCCTTCGCCGCGTCCTGGAAGTCCTGGGACAACGGCGTCGTCCTGACGACCATCGAGCCCGTCGACTGACGTTCCGTCCGGTCGAGGAGGAAACGTGCGCTACGTCGCCTGGAAGATCGGGTTCTACGTCGCCGCCCTGTGGGCGGCCCTGACCTTGAACTTCCTCATCCCGCGCTGGATGCCCGGGAACCCCGTGGACATCCTGCTGGCCAAGCTGGGTCAGCGCGGACCGGTCACCCCCGAGGCCAGGGCGTCGATCGAGGCCCTGCTCGGAACGGGTTCCGAGAGGTCGTTGTGGTCGCAGTACGGGGAGTACCTGGGCAACCTCGCGCGGGGGGACCTGGGAGTGTCCGTGTCGTACTTCCCCGCCTCGGTCGGTCAGATCATCTTCCAGACGCTGCCGTGGACGATCGGCCTCATCGGGCTGTCCACGTTCATCTCCTTCCTGCTCGGCGTCGGGCTGGGCACGCTGGCCGGCTGGAAGCGCGGCTCCTGGATCGACAACCTCGTGCCCGTCACGACGATGTTCCAGTCGGTGCCGTACTTCTGGCTGGCGCTGATCCTGCTGTTCGTCCTGGGCAGCGGTCTGTCGCTGTTCCCCCTCAACGGCGGCTACGACGTCTACACCACATCCCCGGGCTGGAACCTGCCGTTCCTGCAGTCGGTGGCGTACTACGGCGCACTGCCGGCGCTGACGATCGTGCTCTCCTCGATCGGCGGCTGGATGCTGGGGATGCGCAACATGATGGTCTCCACGCTGTCCGAGGACTACATGGTCACGGCGGAGGCCAAGGGCCTGCGTGCCGGGCGGATCATGCGCCGTTACGCGGCCCGCAACGCGGTGCTTCCGTCGATCTCCGGGTTCGCGATCTCCCTCGGGTTCGTGGTGGCCGGCTCCATCGTCACCGAGGCGGTGTTCTCCTACCCGGGGATCGGATCGGCGTTGCTGCAAGCCGTCAACAGCAACGACTACGCCCTCATGCAGGGCATCTTCCTCGTCATCACGATCTCCGTCCTCGGCGCGAACCTGCTGGTGGACCTGCTCTACACCGTCATCGACCCGCGCACTCGCGCGCGCGCCTGAGAGGAGCGGACGTTGGCCACCACCACACCCTCCGTGGAGCCGGACGCCACCACCGCGGCTCCGCCCGTCAGGGGCCGTCGCCGTGGGCCGTCGCTCGCCCGCACCCCCAAGCTGGTCATCGGTCTGGTCCTGGGCGGGCTGATCCTCCTGCTGGGCGTGCTCGGCCCCTTCCTGGTGGGCGACCCCGCCGAGGTCAGCGACGTCGGCCTGGCCGGCCCGTCCGCAGAGCACTGGATGGGGACCACCCAGACCGGTCAGGACGTCCTGGCGCAGTTGGCGCACGCCACCCGCGGCTCCCTGCTGGTCGGCGCTGTCGTGGGTGTGCTGACCCTGGCGCTGTCGGCGTTCTTCGGAGTCGTCGGCGCTTACGCCGGGGGCTGGGTGGACGAAGGGTTCTCCCTGTTCACGAACGTCATGCTCGTCATCCCCGGCCTGCCGCTGGTCATCGTCATCTCCAGCTACGTGCCGGACAAGAGCATCTGGCTGGTCGCACTGGTGCTGTCCCTGACGAGCTGGGCCGGCTCGGCGCGGGTGCTGCGCGGGTGGACCCTCAGCCTGCGCAACCGCGACTACGTGCACGCCGCACGGGTGGCGGGGGAGAAGCGCTGGCGGATCCTGATGGTCGAGATCCTGCCGAACCTCGTGCCGCTGCTGGCGTCGCAGATGGTGTTCGCCGTCATCTTCGCGATCCTCGGCGAGGCGGGCCTGTCGTACCTCGGCCTGGGTGCCTCCGGATCCTTCACCTGGGGCACGATGCTCTACTACGCGCAGAACGGCCTGGCGCTGCGGTTGGGCGCCTGGTGGTGGTTCGTGCCGCCGGGGTTGCTGCTGGCGGCGTTCGGTGCGGCGCTGTCGCTCATCAACTTCTCCATCGACGAGGTCGTCAACCCCAAGCTGCGGGCCCAGACCCGTTCGGCTCGTCGCGCGTGGCGCACTGCGCGCCCCAGCGCTGTCCGACAGGGGGTGGACCGGTGACCGCACCTGCCGAGGCTCGCGGCCCCGCCGCGGTGAGCTCGCACCCGGTCCTCACGGTGGAGGGCATGAGCATCGACTACCTCGGCGACCCCGTCGTGCACGCCGTGCGCGACGTGTCGCTGGAGCTGCGCCGCGGGGAGGTCCTGGGCCTCGCCGGGGAGAGCGGGTGCGGCAAGTCCACCCTCGCCTACGGCATCGTCCGGCTCCTGAAGCCGCCGGCGGCGATCACCGCCGGCCGCGCGGTGTTCCACTCGCGCGAGGGCAACGATGTCGACTGGAACCGGCTGGCCCCCGAGGAGCTGCGTTCCACCCGGTGGGACAAGGTCTCCCTGGTGTTCCAGGGTGCGATGAACTCCCTCAACCCGGTCACCACCGTCCGCGAGCAGCTGGAGGACGTGTTCCTCACGCACCGCCCCGAGATGGGCAAGGCGGAGCGGCACCGGCGTTGCGGGGACCTGCTCGAACGGGTCGGGGTCGAACGGTCGCGGCTGCGGGCGTTCCCGCACGAGCTGTCCGGCGGCATGCGCCAGCGCGTGATGATCGCCATGGCCCTCGCCCTGGAACCCCAGGTAATGATCATGGACGAGCCCACGACCGCGCTGGACGTCGTCGTGCAGCGCGAGATCCTGCGCGAGATCACCAGGCTGCGCGACGAGCTCGGCTTCGCCGTCATCTTCATCACCCACGACCTGCCGCTGCTGCTGGAGATCAGCGACCGCATCGCGGTGATGCGGGCCGGGCGGGTCGTGGAGTGCGGCGCCGCCGCCCAGCTGTACCGGAACCCGCAGCACGAGTACACCGAGAAGCTGCTCGCCTCCTTCCCCAGCCTGACCGGGGAACGCGGAGGTTTCGTGCGCGGACAGGTCGACGACAGGCTGCTGGCGGCCGACGCGGTGCACCCCGCCGGCGCCGGCGGGGAGGGGGAGCACCCGTGAGCACGCTCGAGCTGCACGAGGTCGTCAAGGAGTACAAGCTGCGCCAAGGGCTGCGCACCAGCGTGCTGCGCGCCGTGGACGGGGTGGACCTGACGCTGGAGCCCGGGCGCACCGTGGCGCTGGTCGGGCAGAGCGGCAGCGGCAAGTCCACGATCGCCAAGCTGCTCATGCAGCTGGAGCGCCCCACTTCCGGGCGCATGCTGCTGGACGGCGCTCCCGTGGAGCGCCGCGGGCGCGGTCTGGCGCACTACCGCAGGACGGTTCAGATGGTGTTCCAGGACCCCTTCGCCTCGCTGAACCCGTACCACACCGTCGAGCACCACCTCGAGCGGCCCGTGCGCCTGCACCACCCCGACCTGTCCGGGGCGCAGGTGCGCGCACGGGTGCTGGAACTGCTGGAGCGGGTGCGGCTGACCCCGGCGGCCGAGGTCGCCCGGCGCCGCCCGCACGAGCTGTCCGGCGGCCAGCGCCAGCGCGTCGCGATCGCCCGGGCCCTGGCTCCCGGACCCGGCATCCTCGTCGCGGACGAGCCGGTGTCGATGCTCGACGTCTCGATCCGCCTGGGTGTGCTGAACCTGCTCGCCGGCCTGCAGCGCGAGGAGAACCTCGGCGTCCTGTACATCACCCACGACCTGGCCACGGCCCGGCACTTCTCCGACGAGGTTCTCGTGATGTTCAAGGGGAGCATCGTCGAGCGCGGACCCGCCGACGAGGTCATCCTGAACCCGCAGCACGAGTACACCCGGTTGCTGGCCGAGGCCGCGCCGAACCCCGAGCGCCGGCTGCGGGAGCTGGCGGGGTGAGGGTGCAGGTCAATCCCCGAGGTTGTGCTGCTGCAGGACCAGCGCGGCGGCGCCGGTCGCCGAGGCGGTCGCGGCGGCGCTGGAGACGGTGACGGTGACCTCGCGGTGCCAGGTCCGTGCGTCTGCCGCCGACAGCCGCTCGGTGATCGCCGGGCCGTACACGGAGGCGGATGCGGCGAAGCTCGGACCGGTGAGCACCACGAGGTCCACGTCCAGCAGGTTCACCGCCGACTCCGCCGCGGCGGCCACCAGCCGGGCGGAGTCCTCCAGCAGCGCCCGGCACCCGGGGGCACCGGTGCGGGCTGCGCGAGCCACCGCCGCGAACTCCAGCGCCACCGGGATCTCCGGCCGCGTCGTGAGGCCGGCCTCGGCACGGGTGGCGGCGTCAGCCCGTGCGCGGCCGACGACCGCCGCCGGCCCGGCCAGCACCTCCAGGCAACCGCGAGCGCCGCACCAGCACCGCGGGCCGTCGACCTGCACGCACACGTGCCCGAACTCCCCGGCACCCGGACCGCGCCCCCGCAGCGGACGCCCGTCCAGCACGATCCCCGACCCGATGCCCGAACCCATGTACAACGCGATGAACGACCGACGGGAGTCCAGACGTGCCACCCAGTACTCGCCCACCGCGGCGGCCGTCGCGTCGTTCTCCACGAGCACCGGCCGGCCCGTCCCGCGGGCCAGTTCGGCGACCAGCTCCGCCGGCACGGCCGTCGAGCGCTCCGCCCACACCAGACCCAGGCCCAGGCAGCGGCGCCCGTCCACGCCCGAGGCGTCCAGCAGCAGCGCCACGTCCGCGCTCAGCTCCGCGCCGCTCGTGCGCGCCGGGCGGGCGGTGCGGGAGATGACCCCGCCCGTCTGCCCCGCCAGCACCAGCGTCGTGGTCGTCGCGTCCACGTGCACCCCGACCGCGAACCTGGCGCCGGGGTCCAGCCGCAGCAGCGTGCGCGGCTTGCCCGCCGTGGGGGTGCGGCCGGTCTCCACCAGCAGCCCGTCGGAGATCAGCCGGCGCACCGTCGTCGAGATCGACGCCTCGGTCAGGCCGGTGGCCGCCGCCAGCTCCACCCGGCTGAGCTGCTCGTGCGCCCGGATCGCGTCCAGCACGCGTTCCCGGGCGCTCGGACGCCGCGGCGGCGCCCCCTCCGTCTCGGACACCCCCGGATCATTCCACTCCCGCGCTGCCGGCAGCCGCCCCCAGCCCACCCCCGTCCCGACGACAGGAACAGCCCGATGATCAGCAAGGACCTGCACACCGGCTGGACCGTGCGCGCCGTCGGCGGTGACGTGCCGGCCGCGGTCGCCGGGCGCACCCTGGCCGCCACGGTGCCCGGTACCGTCCACGTCGACCTGCTCGCCACCGGTGAGCTGCCCGACCCGTACCTCGATGCCCACGAGAGCGACTGGGCCTGGTTCCACCGTTCCGCGTGGTGCTACGAGACCGACCTGAGCGAACCGGCCGCGGAACCCGGTGAGCGCGTCGACCTCGTGTTCGAGGGACTGGACACGGTGGCCACGGTGACGATCGACGGCACCGAGGTCGCCAGCACCCGGAACATGCACCGCACGTACCGCCTCGACATCCGCGAGCTGCTCACCGGCTCGAACCGGCTGGCCGTGCGGTTCGACTCCGCCCTGGAGCACGCCGAGAAGGTCGAGGCGCAGCTGGGCCGCCGGCCCCGCGCCTACCCGCACCCCGTCAACGCGGTGCGCAAGATGGCGTGCAGCTTCGGCTGGGACTGGGGTCCGGACCTGCAGACCGCGGGGATCTGGCGCCCGGTGCGCGTGCAGCGCTGGCGCACGGCACGCCTGGCGGCGGTGCGGCCCCTGGCTTCGCTGGACGGCGGCACCGGCCGGCTGGCCGTGCACGTCGACGTCGAGCGTTCCGGGCTGGAGGACGCCGGCGAGCTGCTCGTCGAAGCCGGGCTGCCCGCGCTCGGCGTCACCGGGACCGCCCGCCTGGCGCCGGGCGCCGCCGCCGCCGTCGTGCTGCTGGAGGTGCCGGGCGCGCCCGTGTGGTGGCCCGTGGGGTACGGCGGGCAACCCCTCGTGGACCTCGAGGTCCACCTGTCCGCCGCCGGCCGGGAGCTGGACGCGCGGGCGCTGCGCACGGCGTTCCGCTCCGTGGCCATCGACACCACCCCCGACGAGCACGGCTCCCGGTTCGCCCTCCTCGTCAACGGCGTGCCGGTGTTCGTGCGGGGGGTGAACTGGATCCCCGAGGACCACCTGCTGACCCGTCTCACCCGCGACGACTACGCCGCAGCCTTCGACCGCGCGCTCGGCGCGAACGTCAACCTGCTGCGCGTGTGGGGCGGCGGCGTCTTCGAGTCCGACGACTTCTACGACCTCGCCGACGAGAAGGGCCTGCTGGTGTGGCAGGACTTCCTGCTCGCCTGCGCGGCGTACGCGGAGGAGGAGCCGCTGCGCTCCGAGTTCCTCGCCGAGGTCCGCGACAACGTCGTTCGGCTGAGCCCGCACCCCTCGCTGGCCGTCTGGAACGGCGGCAACGAGAACGTCTGGGGCCACGAGGACTGGGGCTGGAAGGAGGAGCTCGCCGGCGCCAGCTGGGGTGCGGGCTACTACGACGAGCTGTTCCCCGCGCTGCTCGCCGAGCTGGACCCCTCGCGGCCCTACTCCCCGGGCAGCCCCGCGAACCCGGGCGTGCCCGCGAGCGAGCTGCACCCCAACGACCCCGACCACGGCACCCACCACCAGTGGGAGGTGTGGAACCGCGCCGACTACACCCACCACCTCGACGCGGTGCCGCGGTTCTGCTCGGAGTTCGGCTGGCAGGCTCCGCCCACCTGGGCGACCCTCACCCGCGCGCTCGCACCGCAGGACCTGCGCAAGGACTCCCCGGTGTTCCTGCTGCACCAGAAGGCCGAGGACGGCAACGGCAAGCTCGACCGCGGCCTGGCGCACCACTTCGAGGTTCCGCAGGGCTTCGCCGACTGGCACTGGGCCACCCAGCTGAACCAGGCGCGGGCCACGTCGTTCGCCGTGGAGCACCTGCGCTCGTGGTCACCGCGCACCATGGGCAGCATCCTGTGGCAGCTCAACGACTGCTGGCCGGTGACGTCCTGGTCCGTCGTCGACGGCGACGGCCGCCGCAAGCCCGCCTGGTACGCGCTGCGTGCGGCGCACGCCCCGCGCCTGGTCACCCTGCAGCCGCGCGAGGGACGGTTGCGCCTCGTGCTCGTCAACGACACCGCGCAGGAGTGGGTGGTCGACGCGCTCGTGCGGCGCGTCGACGCCTCCGGGGAGGTGCTCGCGAGCGAGAGGATCGGCGTGCGGGTGGCTGCGCGCGGCACCGCCGCACAGGCGGTGCCCCTGCTCGACGGCGCGCTCGGCGGCACGGACCTGCTCGTCGCCGACGTCGACGGGCTCCGCTCGGTGTTCTGCCCCGTGGAGGACAAGGACGTGCCGGTGGTGGCCGGCGCGCTGGAGGCGGAGGCGTGCGCCGTCGACGGCGGGTACGAGGTGCGGGTGCGCGCGCTCTCGCTGGTCCGGGACGTGGCGGTCCTGGCGGACCGCGTCGCGCCCGACGCCGAGGTCGACGACATGCTCGTCACCCTGCTCCCGGGGGAGGAGCGCGTGTTCCGGGTCAGCTCGCGCGCCGTGGTCGATCCCGCGGAGTTCACCGGGCCGCTGGTGCTGCGCACCTCCGCGGTGGTGTCCGCGTGACGGCGGTGGGGTGGACAATCGGCGCGTGACGCCGAGGAGGACGCCGGGGAGGACGCCGGGGGCGGTGCCGGGCAGCGGGCTCATCGGGCTCGTGCTGGCCGGCGGCGCCCCCCGCGTCGGCGTCGAGCCGTTCTTCATGGAACTCATCGCCGGGATGGAGGCGCAGCTGCGGCCGCAGGGTCGCAGCGTGCTGCTGCTCGTCGTCGCCGACGTCGCCGACGAGGTCGCCACCTACCGGCGCTGGGCGCAGCACGGCACCGTCGAAGCGGTCGTCGTCGTCAACCTCACCGCGGGAGACGTGCGTCCCGGGGCGCTGCGCGGGATCGGCCTGCCCACCGTCCTGGCCGGGCACCACCCCGACGAGGGGTTCGCGAGCGTCCTCACCGACGACGCCGGCGCGATGCGCACCGCGCTGCGGCTGCTGTCCTCGCACGGGCACCGCGTCATCGGCCGCGTCGCCGGGCCTGGCGACCTCGTGCACACCCGTGAGCGCACCGCCGCGATGCTCGAGGAGGCCGAGCGGAGCGGCCTGGAGATCCGGCTCGTCGAGGCCGATTACACGGGCCCGCGCGGTGCCGCGGCGGCACGGGAACTGCTGGCCGCCGCGGACCCGCCGACGGCACTGGTCTTCGACAACGACGTCATGGCCGTCGCCGCCCTGGAGGACCTGGTCCACCGCGGAGTCGACGTGCCCGGCCGGGTGAGCCTGCTCGCGTGCGACGACTCGGCCCTGTGCGAGCTGGCCGTGCCCGCCCTGTCCGCCCTGAGCCCCGACGTGCACGAGCACGGCGTGCGACTGGGACGGGCGGTGCTCGACCTGCTGCTGCGCGGACGCACCGGCCCGCAGCCCGGCCCGCCCGTCCGCTTCGTCGAGCGGTCCAGCACCGGCCCGCTGAGCTGAGGGGCCCGCAGCTTCCGCGGACGCGCCGCCCAGGACCTCAGCGCGTCAGGACGGTCGTCCCGGCGTGCGCGGTGAGGGTCGCGGCGGGTGAGTCGACGTCCACGGTGCCGTCGACGGGCTCGAACGGCAGGCCGGCGACCGAGAACTCCGCGGAGTAGGTCGTCGTCAGCGTCACCGGGTAGGTGCCCGGTCGGGTGTACGTGTGCGTCGTCGTCATCGCCGGGTAGGCGGCGCCCGGATCGGTCGTGGGCCCCAGCGAGGCGCCGTCGCCGAACGTCCACGTGAACGTCTCGGGGGTCGCGCGGATCATCACCGGGAAACCCAGCACCTGGACGTCCAGGGTCACCGGTGCGGCCTGTGCGTACACGTTCACCGGGATGTTCAGCACCACATCGCCGCCCGCCGGTTGCAGGCTCGCGGTGGACGGCGGCAGGCCGACGCGGCGCACGTCCGCCACCGTGATCGTCGGCAGGACGACGGGTTGGCCCGTCGCGGTCGCCGTGGAACGACAGGAACTCCCGCCTCGCTGCCACGGCCCCGCCCCGCCCACCGGTCGGCTCCAGTCCGTGAGGAACACCTCGCCGGGACCGCAGAGAGCGGAAGCGCTGCAGGCGGCATCTGCGCCGGCGCGGGGCTCGTCGGGCCCGGCGCAGGGGGAGGTGAGGATGTGCTCGCGGGTGGGGGTTTCGGGAGTGTTGCGTCCTGCCGATTCCGTAGATCCTGCGTAGTACCTTCCGGGCCTTGCGCTCGATCCGTTGACTACCACATTCGAATCGTCGACCGAACTACCCCACGAAGGACCTCGGGGAGCTGCTGTCGCTTGAATACTGGTCGAAACGATGGCCGTGGAGACCAGTGCCAGTACCAAGGTTGACACGTGTACTCGTCGAGTCATCGAGGCATCTCCCAGACCCACCAGCGTCCGTGATGGAACTTCAACTGCATCAGACCACCGAACTCCATGCGCTGGAAGTCTGCAAGCGTCGTGCCATCCGCGTTTACCAAGCGGCCTGTCGGGACATCCATCTCCAGTTGGACACCCGCCTCACCGAACTGCGGGTCGAAGTGTTCGATGTAGGCTGACCGAAATCGGATCTCCCGGTTCTCCCAGGTGATTCCCTTCATTCGTGCAACGTCCACTACCTCCGCATCGTCTCGGCACGCTCCGCAATCGGGTTCACTGATTCCGCGGATGGCATCGGAGTCGCCGGTCGCGTGGGCGTAGTTCAGGACGGCCAGGTAGTGCCCCGCGAACGCGATGGCGTCGTCCTCGGTGAAACCCGTCGCCTCGAACGTCGGCCGCGGGAGGGCGGGCGCCGTCGGGGTCGGGGCCGCGGCGGGTCCTGGTGCCGTTGCCGGTGACGCGGACCCGGTCGCGGTGCTCGTGGCGGAGGGGAGCGGTGCCGCCTGCCGATCCGCCGGTCCCTCCGCCCCGCACGCACCGAGGAGCGCGATCGCCGCGGCGGCAGCGGCGCACACGAGCGGGGTGCGGGTGACGGGGTGCACGCGGGGACGGTAGGGCGCACGGTCCGGCGGCCGCTGACCTCACCCGTTCGGCTGTGGAAACCCGCCGGCTCAGGCGGCGACCCGGGCGGCGTCGGTGGGGTCGAGCAGGTCGAACACGCCCGGTGCGCGCCACAGGGGTGTGCCCACCGGGCTGGTGCCGTACAGGCCGACGGCGACACCGGCGACCCGTTCGCGCTCCAGCGGCCAGCGCAGGGGACCGGCGACCGCGTGCAGGTCCCCGTCAGGACGCGCGAGGGCCCGCACGACGTGGTCCACGGCGGGCAGGGTCGCGGACTTGGCGAGGTTGCAGCGGGCGTCGGCCGCGACGAGGTTCACCACCCCGTCGAGGGCGACGCGCGACCAGGGCAGGACGTGGTCGACGTGGGTGCCGGTGCGCAGCGTCCCCGCGCAGTAGAAGCAGCGACCGTCCTGCAGGTCGGCGAGCGCCGGCGCGAGGCGCGCGACGGCGCTGCGTGCGGCGCCGAACAGGAAGCCGTGCAGGTCGGGGGCGTCGAGCTCCGCGGCGTTCATGCGCTGCACGTCGGCGACCCACCACTGCTGCAGGACCGGCTGCAGCAGCCCGGCGGTGCGTGCCAGGGCGGTCGCGACACCCGGGTGCAGGTCGATGCTCCAGCCGTGGGCGTCGAGCTCGGCGACGGTCGTCTTCTTGTGCAGCCAGGTGTCGTCGTACAGGAAGGGTGCGCCGGGGGCGGAGGTGCCGGTGCGCTGGAGGGCGAACAGGGGCTGCCGGGCGAGGGTCTGCGCGATCGCCCGGCGGTGCCGGGTGTGGAGGGCGGGCTCAGTGGCGCGCAGCTGGGCGGGGGTGGTGAGCCCGGCGGCCTCCGCGGCGGTGCGCAGCTCCCGCACCACGTCGGGCAGCGAGCGCCCGGACTGCTCGTTCTGCCGCAGGACGCCCACCTCGGAGAAGGTGCGCACCTGCGGCCAGTACAGGTCGACGACGCGGTCGGCGAGGTCCTCGATCGGCACCCGCAGCGGTGCGTCCGGTGCGGTGGGGTGCTCCAGGCAGTGCTGCACGAGCGCGGAGAGGACCGCGAGCTTGTAGGTGGAGACGCGCCGGCCGGTGGCGATCAGCTCGGCGACGCGGGCACCGACCTCCAGCGGGTCGGGGATCGTGTTCACCGGTGGACGCTACGTCACCGCGCGGGGGTGCGGGAGAACACGGGCCGTGTCGTTGCCCACCGCGTGTCCGACCGGCGTGGCACCGTCGTGGTACTTCCCCACGCTAGGAGTTCCACCATGACGTCGCTGCACCCCGGACCCGTCCTCCCGGAGGACCCCCCGGACCCGACGTCGATCGGTGCGCGTTACCCGCACCGCTACGCGGCCCTGGACGTGGAGACCACCGGCTTCTCCGCCGCGAAGGACCGCGTCGTGCAGGTCGCGGTGACCCTCCTCGACGAGCACGGCGAGGTGGAGTCGTCCTGGTCCACGCTCGTGGACCCGCAGCGCGACCCCGGCCCGGTGCACGTGCACGGGATCACCGCCGAACGCCTGCGGGGCGCGCCGCTGTTCGCCGACGTCGCCGAGCAGCTGGCGGACCTGCTGGCCGGGCGGGTCTTCGTCGCCCACAACGCCGTCTTCGACTGGGGCTTCGTGGCCGCCGAGATGCGCCGCGCCGGGGTGGAGCTCGCCGTGGAGCAGCGGTTGTGCACGCGCAACCTCGCCAAGCGCCTCGACCTGCCCGTGCCGGACCTGAAGCTGGCGACCCTCGCCGCGCACTGGCGGGTGGAGCAGCTGCGCGCCCACGACGCGGAGGACGACACGCGCGTCCTCGTGGAGGTGCTGCGCCACGCGCTGCGCGCCGCTGCGGACCGCGACCTGGACCTGCCGCTGACGCGCTGCTCCACCGAGCCGCCCCCACCGCGGCCGCGCGCGTCCCGCCGCGCCGCCGTGCCGGCAGCTGCCGCACCGGCGGACCGGCGGGTCCTCGCTCCCGGGGACGAGCTCGAGCTGCCGCCCAGCGGCCGCCCGTGGCTGCTGGACCTGCGGTGGGCGCGCGCCGCGCACCCCGTGGGCGTCGCCGTGCAGCGTTCCGACGCGCTCGGTCTCCCGCTGGGGGCGGTGCTGCGCACCACCCGCGCCTCCCTGGACGGCACCGTCGTGCTGGACGTCGACACCGCCGGGGAGGCGGAGGTGTGGTTGCACCTGGACGCCTCCCCGGCCGACGTGCAGCGCGTGGTGCTCCTCGCCGAGGCGCCGGCCGGGTCGACGTTCGCGGAGGCGGGCCCGCTGGTGCTGGCGCTCCGGGCGCCGAACGGGTCGGTGCTGGCGCTCGCCGACGTGGTCGCGCCCGAGGGGGCGCGGACGCTGGTCGTGGCGGAGGTGCAGCGGCACGGCGGGCAGTGGCGGCTGCGGGTGCCGGGGGCGGCTGCCGCGGCGGCGTGAGGGGCCACCGCCGGGGTGGCCCCTCACGCCGCGGTCAGAGGGCGGCCGCGCCGTGCTCCCCGGTGCGGACGCGCACGACGTCGTGGACGGGGGCCGTCCACACCTTGCCGTCGCCGATGCGGCCCGTGCGGGCGCTGTCGACGAGCAGGTCCACCACGGCGGGCGCGTCGACGTCCTCGACGAGGACCTCCAGGCGCACCTTGGGGACGAGGTCGACGGTGTACTCCGCACCGCGGTAGACCTCGGTGTGGCCGCGCTGGCGGCCGTGGCCGCTGGCTTCCGAAACGGTCACGCCCCGGACGCCGAACGCCTGCAGGACCGTCCTGGCGCCGTCGAGCGCGTGCGGCCTGAGGATGGCGGTGACGAGCTGCACGGTGTCCTCACCCCTCCCCGTGCGCGCCGACGGCGGGTGCCGCGGCCGCCGGCTGCGCCGGGACCTCCGGGCGGGTCGGGTGGGCGGTGAGGCGTTCGTGCGCGCCGGGGACGGCCGGAGCCTCGGGCACCCCGGCACCGGCCGGGGCGAGGTCGTACGCGGTCTCGGCGTGCACGCTGAGGTCCACCCCGGCCTCCTCGGCCTCCGCCGGCAGGCGCAGCCCCATCGTCTTGTCGAGCACGAGGGCGATCAGGAGGGTCACGACGAAGGAGTAGGCGAGCACCGCACCCACCGCCGCCGCCTGCACCCCGAGGAGCCCGAACCCGCCGCCGTAGAGGAGGCCGTCGCGGCCGCTGGGTGCGTCGGAGGTGCCGAGGAACCCGACGAGCAGCGTTCCGACGACCCCGCCCACCAGGTGCACCCCGACGACGTCGAGCGCGTCGTCGTAGCCGAACCGGCGCTTGAGCCCGATGGCCAGCGGGCAGACGGCCCCGGCCACCGCACCGACGACGAGGGCCCCGACCGGGCTGACGGCGCCGCACGCCGGGGTGATGGCGACGAGACCGGCGATGATCCCCGAGACCGCGCCGAGCGTGGTGGCGTGGCCGTCGCGCAGGCGCTCCACGAGCAGCCAGCCCAGCAGGCCGCTGCAGCTCGCGCAGAACGTGGTGAGGACCACGACGGCCGCGCTGTTGCCCGCCGACAGGGCCGAGCCGCCGTTGAACCCGAACCAGCCGAACCACAGGATGCCCGCGCCGAGCAGGGTGGTGGGGAGGTTGTGCGGACGAGGGGTTCGCGGCCACGACAGGCGCTTGCCCAGGACGAGGACGACCGCGAGGGTGCCGATGCCGGCGTTGACGTGGACGGCGGTGCCGCCGGCGAAGTCGACGGCGGCCAGGTCGTTGGCGATCCACCCGCCGAGGACGGAACCGTCGGCGGAGTCGAAGGCGAACACCCAGTGCGCGACGGGGAAGTAGACCAGCGCGGCCCACAGCCCGGCGAGCACGAGCCAGCTGCCGAACCGCATCCGGTCGGCGACACCACCGGCCAGCAGCGCCACGGTGATGCAGGCGAACAGCGCCTGGAACGCCGCGACGAGCGCCGGTGGCAGTGCGGCGTCGGGGTCCTCGGCCAGCACCTGGCCGAGTCCGGCGTACTCGCCGAGGTCACCCAGCAGGCCGAGCCCCCCGTAGGAGTTCCCCAGGACGGCGGAGTAGCCGAAGGCCACCCACAGGACGGCGACCACGGCCACCGCCCCCAGGACCATCATCATCATGTTCAGGGTGCTCTTGACGGACGTCATGCCCCCGTAGAAGAGGGCGAGTCCGGGCACCATGAGGCTCACCGCGGTGAAGGCGGCGAGGATCCAGGCGGTGTCTGCAGCGTTCATGCGCAGGTCCTTTCGACGTGCGGGGGCGGTCAGGTGGTGACGAGGTGGTCTGCCGAGGCGCGGCGGAGCCAATCCACGGCCTGGTGGCGGTACGCGCTGATGCCCTTGTAGTCGGCGATGTCCTGGGGCAGTTCCTCCACGACCGCGGCCAGCTGCTCCCTCCACTCCGGGATCGTGGCGATCTCCGCCAGGGGTGCCATGTAGGTGCGGATGTTGAAGGTCAGCGCACCGCTGAGCGGCAGGCGGGTCAGGTGCTCCAGTTCGATGCGCAGCTGGAGGCGTCCGTAGTCACCGTCGACGATCAGCCGGGGGATGTCCGCGTCCCACTGCGGTTTCGTCTCCAGGCTGATGTCGCGCAGGGGTGAGCCGTGGGCGGAGAAGGTCCAGTTGACCCTGCGGTACACCACGTCCGGGGTCAACCGGCGCATGAACTGCGTCGCCCTGCTGGTGGTCCCGTCCTCGTTCAGGCGCGGCACGGGCCCGTGGACCTCCTCCAGGCTCATGCCGACGTCGAACTTCACCGACCACGCCGCCGCCCAGGTCACCAGCGCGGCGTCGAACCACAACCGTCCGCCGCGGTCGCTGACCATGAGGAGGTCATCGGGCACCTGGCAGCCGATGAAGGTCAACGGGTCCACGCCCAGACCCGTGCGGTCGCCCAGCGTGAAGCGGCGTTCGATGCCGAGCAGGTCGTTGCGCCAGTGCAGGTCCTGCCCGTCCTGGCGCAGGTGCATCGTCTCCGGGTAGGAGGCGGCCAGTTCACGCACCAGGAACAGCAGCATGTCCCAGCACGCCGGCTCCATGTGGGGGAGGACCTGCCGGCGGCCCGGGTCGCGGGCCAGGACCTCGCGCCGCAGGGCCATCTGCTCCAGGTAGTCGTCCCCCAGGTCGACGACGTGGGAACCCCAGTGCCCGGCCGGGGTGTCGACACGGCGCCTGGCGGGCTCGACGTTGACGGCGTAGCGGAACGCGCGCTCGCCGGGGCTGAACGGCCACGGCAGGCGGGTGAGGTCACTCATGCGTCGATCTCCAGACGGTCGTCGGCGGCGCGTGAGACGCAGGCGAGCATCTGCGTGTGGGTCTCCCGCTCGTCGGGGGCGAGCACGGCGTCGCGGTGCTCCACGCGGCCGGCGGTGACGGCGACCACGCACTGCCCGCAGACGCCCTGGCGGCACATGTTGGCGATGGGGACGTCGGCGGCGAGAGCTGCTTCCAGCAGGCTCGTGCCGCTGGGGACCTGCAGCCGCTTCCCGCTGCGGCGCAGCACGGCGGTGAAGGCCCTGCCGGCATCGAGTTCGGGTGCGACGAAGCGTTCCAGGTGCACTCGTGCCGGCGGCCACCCCGACCTGTGGGCCTGCTGCTCGAACAGGTCCAGCACGGCCGGTGGTCCGCACGCGTAGGCGTGGGTGCCCCACGGCTGGTCGTCGAGCCGTTCCCGCACGACCTCGCGCAGCGCCCGTCGACCCACCGCTTCGTGCAGGTGCGGCCCGGACAGTTCACGCACCTCCTCCAGGTGCGCAGCGGCGCCCGCGCGGTACCCGTAGACCACCTCCACGTCCCGTCCCCACGCCCGGGCGGCCCGCAGGTGCGAGAGCACCGGCGTCACGCCGATGCCGGCGGCGATGAGCAGGGACTTGCGCGCGGAGAACTCCGGGGCGAAGGCGCTGACCGGCCCCTGGATCCGCAGCGTGTCACCGACCGCGACGTTCTCGTGCAACCAGTCCGATCCACCGCCGTCGCCGCGGCGCAGCACCGAGAAGCGGAAGTCGGCCGGTGCGATGCCGGACCCCGTCAGCGAGTAGGCGTTGCGCTTCGAACCGGCGGTGACGACGACGTGGCTGCCGGGGGCGTGGTCCGGCAGGGCCCGTCCGTCCGCGCGCACCGTCACGAACTGCCGCGCGGTGCTGGTCAACTCGTCAATGCGGACCACGCGCACCGTGAGCACGGGTTTTGCCGTGGTGCTGCCTGCGGCAGTGCTCGGGGCGAGGCTCGGGGAGGGCATCACGCTCCCTCCGCACTGTCGATCGCGGACGCCAGGTAGCTGCCCCGGTACCGGGAGGCGTGCTCGTGCACCTCGATGCGCCTGCCGCACCCGGTGCAGGTCAGGAGCTCGCCCGGCTGCGAGCGCACGCGCCGGGTGTTCTCGCAGTGCACGCAGAAGACGGCGATCACGTCTCGGGAGACGGCGTGGGTGAGCAGCTCCTCGGGGAGGACGCCGGCGCCCGCGCACCAGGTGCCGACCTCCAGCACGTCCGCTTCGTCACCCGCGACGGCGATCCGTGCTCCCACGCGCAGGCGCGTCAAGGCTTCCAGCACCTCCGGGCGGCGTCGCGGGTGGAGTTCCTGCAGGTGCAGGACGTGGATCTGCTCGCCCGTGTCCGCCGCCTGCCGACGCCACCGGTCGGCGGCCTCCGCCGCACCCGCGCCGACGGTGATGACCAGGTGCTGCCGTCCCGAGGTGTCCAGCGGGGGGAGGCGGTCGGTCCAGGTCGGAACGCTGGTCCGGCGCGGGGCGAGGACCTCGGCGGCCGGCCTGTCGATCGTTTCGGCGTGGGTCACGGGGAACCCTCCTCGTCGACTGCGGTGGGAGTCGTGCCTGCACACCCTCGCTGAGTGCTCATCTGCTCAGGAGATGATGTCTAATGTCAGTAGACGCGGTGCGTGTTTCACGGCAACTACGTGACCGTGAAGATCCGGGCTCGATCGTGTTGCGGCGACGTTTCCCCCGGGGCGGTCGTCGACGGGGAACTGCTGCGGCCGGCGAGCCGCCGGTGCCGGGCGTCGCCACTCACCCGGCGGCGTGCAACCAGGCGACGGCGTCGTCCCGGTAGCGGGTCAAACCCTTGTAGTCGACCATGTCCTGCGGCAGTTCCTGCAGCACCGAGGCCAAGCCGGCGCGCCACTCCGGCACGGTGGCCAGGTCCTCCAGGGACATCATGTAGGAGCGGATGAGGAAGAGGATGCAGCCGCTGTGGGGCAGGCGCAGCAGGTGCTGGACCTCCACGCGCAGGTGCAGGCGGTGCCCGATGTCGTCTCTGCTGAGCAGCCGGCGGTCACGTCCCCACTCGGGGTAGGTCTCGGTGGAGGTGTCCAGCCGGTGGTCGACGCTCATCGTCCAGTTCGTGCGCCGGTACGGCTGCCCGGGCTGCAGCCGCATGAGGAACTGCTCGGCGCGGGGGATGATCCCCTCCTCGTGCACGCGGGGCACCGGGCCGTGGATCTGCAGGAAGCTCATGCCCACGTCGAAGTTCATTGACCAGTCCGCGGCGAAGGTCACCAGCCCGGCATCGCCCCACAGGTGCTCCTCGCGCTGGTCCAGCAGGACCAGGTCCTCCTGGACCTGCTCGCCGATGTAGAGCAGCGGGCTGGTGGGCAGGGTGGACTCGTCCCCCACGACGAAGGTGTGCTGCCGGCCCAGCAGGTCGTTGCGCCAGGTCCAGGAGCCGCCCTCCCCGTGCTGCAGGTGCATGCTGCCGGGGTACGCGGTGGCCAGTTCGCGCATGATGAGCAGCATCGCGTCCCACGTCGCAGGCACCATGTGCGGCAGGACGGCGTGCCGGGTGGGGTCGGCGCGCAGGATGGCCGCACGCTGCCGCAGCTCGTCGTGGTGGTCGCCGTCGATGTCGACGATGCGCCCGCCCCAGGACCCCGCAGCGGTCGCAGCGCGGTGGAGCGCGGGTTCCACGTTGGTGGAGTACCGGTAGTGCCGGGCGGGGAAGGGCCAGGGGAAGGTCGCGATGCGTTCGTGCAACGGCGCACGGGCGTGGTCGGTGGTGGTCACAGGTCGATCTCCACGGTCTCGTCGGCGCCGCGGGACACGCACGCCATGATGCTGTCGTTCGCCGCGCGCTCCTCGGCGTTCAGGTAGAGGTCGCGGTGCTCGATGCGCCCGGAGCGGACGGTCAGCCGGCACTCCCCGCACACGCCCTGGCGGCAGCGGCTGGGGACGTCCACCCCTCCCGCTTCCAGGGCTTCGAGCAGGCTGGTGCCGCTGGGGACGTGGATCGCCCGCCCCGAGGAGGTCAGCCGGGCGGTGAAGGGTTCGCCCGGGGGGAGCTCGTCCACGGCGAACCGTTCGGCGTGCACGCGCTCGGCCGGCCAGCCGGCTGCCGCGGCGCACTGCTGGACGGTGTCGATCAGGGCGCTGGGTCCGCAGGTGTAGACGTGCGTCCCCAGGGGTTGCCCGGCCAGGGCTTCCTGCAGGTGGCGACGGGTGGCGACACGCCCGTGCACCTCGTGCAGCCGCTGCCCGCACAGCCGGCGCAGCTCCTGCACGTGCGCGCCGTGACCGGGGCGGTAGCTGTAGAGCAGGGTGAAGGAGCGGTTCCACTGCAGCGCGGCGCGCACGTGCGAGAGCATCGCGGTGATGCCGATGCCGCCCGCGACGAGCAGGTGGTGGCGGGCGGTGAGCACGGGCGCGAAGGCGCTGCGCGGCACCGAGGCGGTGACGACCGCGCCGGGGTGCAGTTGCGCGTGCACCCAGGCGCTGCCGCCACGGCCCGTGCGCTGGTGCAGCACGGAGATCGAGTACGTGGCCGGCTCGATCGTGGGGCCGGTCAGCGAGTACGCGTTGCGCCGCTGCCCGCACGTGAGCACCAGGTGGCTGCCGGGGGTGAAGGAGGGGAGTCGGCTGCCGTCGAGCGCGGCCAGCACGACGGTGCGCACGTCGGGTGCGGCCTGCAGGACGTCCACCACGCGCAGCTGCAACGGGTCGCTGCCGGTGCGGCGGCCCGGCGGTGGTGCTGCGGGGGTGGCGCCCGCGCCGGGGTCCTGCGGTCCCGGGGGGGACGTCAGCGCGGTGGTCAGGGTCACGGTTGTTCCTCCGCATCGGCCATGAAGCCCATGTAACCGGCGTGCCGGCGCGAGACGTGGTGGTACACCAGCAGTTCCCTGCCGCAACCGGAGCAGGGGCAGGTGGCGCCCACGTCCGCGTCGGTCGACGTGGTGCTCCTGCAGTGGGTGCACAGCACGTTCTTGCGGTCGGTGCTCACCGCGTGGGCGGTGATCTCCGCATCGACGGCTCCCTGTGCGCGCACCACGGCGCAGGTGGCCAGCACGTCCGCTTCGGGACCCGCCACGCAGAGGCGCCAGCCGACGCGGGCACCGCCGGCCTGACGCTGTGCCCAGCGGACCCCCGAGGGGGCGCAGCTGCTCGATCCACGCGCGGGTGACCTCGTGGGCCTGCGCGCCGAAGGACAGGACCGCGTAGGAGCGGCCGGTGACGTCCACCTCGGGTGGTGCGCTGTCCCAGACGGGGACGCTGGTGGGCACGGGGGCATCCTTCCGGTCGTCACTGCGAGCAGCTGGTCCCCGCGGTGCCTGGCGGGGCGGGGGCGGTCCGGTCAGGGGGCGAAGGTGCGGTGACCCACGTAGAACGCCAGGGCCCGGTCGGGGGTGGAGAAGAGGATGGTGCTGCCCTTGGGGAAGAAGATGGCGTCCTTGGCCCTGGCGATGAGGACCTGGCCGGTGTCGGCGTCCTCGAGGCGGAACTCACCCTCCAGGACGACCTTCATCTCGTCGTAGGTGTACTCGTAGCGCAGCGGCTCGTCGGTGTGGTGCAGCTCGAAGTAGCCGGAGGCCATCGGCGAGCCGTCCGGGTTGGCGTAGACGTCGCCGATGTACCCCTCGGTGCCGGCGAACTCCGGCTCGTCCATCTTGGGGAGGTTCTTCCACGCGTCCGGGGTCACGCGGAACGGCGTCTTCGTGATCTGCACGGGGGTGCTCCTCTGGGAGGGTGGGTGCGGGTTCCGGGGTGCGTCGAGGACAGCGGTTCACCCACTGGGGCGATACGGCGTCCTCTGTCAGTAAACAAGAGCACCCGTTACGGCGGGAGGACGCGCTCGTTACAACTTCGTTTCCGGGCGCCCGGGGCGCCGCGGCGGCCCGCGGGCGAGGCGATACCGGGCGGGAACGAGCGCGAAACGCCGTTGAAACACCGGTGCTGTCTACTGTCAGTAGATGAAGGTACCCCAGGTGAGACAGTCCAAGGAGGACCCCGTGACCGCACCCGTGACAGACCTGGCCGTGGCCGAGGGCGGGCCCTCGGGCACCGCCACCCCCGTCGTGCACGCGGACCCCGTGGCGGCGCTGAGCCCCGGAGCGACGCAGTCCCTGGCGAGCATGGCCCGCGCCGACGGCGTGCGCTACCTCCTGGCCACCTTCACCACCCTCACCGGCAAGCCGTGCTCGAAGCTCGTGCCGGTCTCCGCGGCCGACGAGCTCGAGGCGGAGGGCTGCGGCTTCGCCGGCTACGCCGCCGGCGCGATGGGGCAGGTCCCCGCCGACCCGGACGTCGTCGCGGTCCCCGACCTCTCCTCCTACACCCCGCTGCCGTTCGTGCGCCCCGGCCTGGCGATGGTGCACTGCGACCCGCACGTGAACGGCGTGCCGTACGCCTACGCGCCCCGGGTGATCCTGCGCGAGCAGCTGCGCCGGGCGGCCGAGCTGGAGCTGAGCCTCTCGGTGGGTGCCGAGGTCGAGTACTTCCTCGTCAAGCGCGGTCTCGATGGCCGGCTCGTGACGGCGGACGCCTCCGACGACGCCGATCAACCCTGCTACGACACCCGTGGTGTCACCCGGATGTACGACCACCTCGCGGCGGTCTCGGACGCCATGGACGAGCTGGGCTGGGGTCCCTACGCCAGCGACCACGAGGACGGCAACGGGCAGTTCGAGCAGAACTTCCACTACGCCGACGCCCTGACGACGGCCGACCGCGTCACGACGCTGCGCTACGTCATCCAGATGCTCGCCGAGCAGCGCGGGATGATCGCGACCTACATGCCGAAACCCTTCACCGACCGCACCGGCAGCGGGATGCACCTGCACCTGTCGCTGTGGGGCACGCAGGAGGCCGGTGGCGGGACGCGCTTCCCGGTCGGCGCCGGCCACGACCCGCACGGCCTGGGGCTGTCGGCCACCGGGTACGGGTTCGTCGCCGGGCTGCTGCAGCACGCCCCGGCGCTGCAGGCGCTCATCGCCCCCACGGTGAACTCCTACAAGCGCACCGGTGCGACCTCGACGGCGTCGGGAGCCACGTGGGCGCCGCGCGCGGCGACCTACGGCGGCAACGACCGCACCCACCTCGTGCGCGTCCCGGACGCGAACCGGGTGGAACTGCGCGCCGGCGACGGCGCGGCCAGCTCGCACCTGGCCGCCGCCGGGGCGCTGGGTGCCGGCCTGGACGGCGTGCGGCGCGCCCTGGACCCCGGTGCCCCCGGGGCCCGCCCGCAGGGGGCGCCGCTGCTGCCGCGCACGCTGCTCGACGCCGTGCACGCCCTCGAGTCCGACCCGGTCGTGGCCGGCGTCCTGGACGCCGTCGACCCCGCCGCGGGCGTCTCGCGCTACTACGCCGAGCTCAAGCGCGAGGAGTTCTACTCCTGGCACAGCCGGGTCACCTCCTGGGAGGTCGACCGCTACCTCACCGCGGTCTGACCCGCTGGACACTGACAGGAAACATCGGCTACTATGAAGACACACACCCCGACCACCCCCGGAGGACGCTGATGTGCGGCATCGCCGGTCTGCACCTGCGCGATCGCGCACTGCACCCCCAGCTGGGCTCGCTGCTGCAGTCCATGCTCTGCCAGGCCGCCGAGCGCGGCACCGACGCCGCGGGCGTCGGCCTCTACGGCGATCCCGCCCTCACCCCGGCGGGCCGCTCCACCGTCTGCGTCATCGACGCCCCCGTCCCCGCCGAGCGGGCCGCCGCGCTGCTGGACGCCGCCGGCGTCGGGCCGGTGGAGTTCCGCGCCGCCGGCCAGACCAGCGTGTTCTCCGCCCCCGCCTCCCCCGAAGTGCTGGAGGCCGCGGTGCGCGCCGCGCTGCCGGGCGCCGTGGTCACCAGCCGGGGCGACGCCCTCGCCGTGCTCAAGGGCACCGGCCACCCCGACGAACTGGCCACCACGTTCCGCCTCGCCGATGCCACCGGGTACCAGGGCGTCGCCCACACCCGCATGGCGACGGAGTCCGCGGTCACCTCCACCGGCTCGCACCCCTACTCCGTCGGGCCGGACCAGTGCATGGTCCACAACGGCTCGTTCTCCAACCACGCCACCATCCGCCGCGAGCTGATGGCCGAGGGCATCGCCTTCGACTCCCAGAACGACACCGAGGTCGGCGCGCGGTTCGTCGCCAAGCACCTCGCCGAGGGCGCCGACGTGGAGAAGGCGCTGCGCCTGCTGTGCGAGCGGTTCGACGGGTTCTACACGCTGCTCGTCGCGACCGGGAACTCCTTCGCCGTCGTGCGCGACGCCATCGCCTGCAAGCCCGCCGTCGTCGCCGAGACCGACGCCTGGGTCGCCGTGGCGTCCGAGTACCGCTACCTCGCCGGCCTGCCCGGCATCGAGTCCGCCCGCATCTTCGAGCCCGAGCCGGAAGTGGTGTACGCATGGGAACGCTGACCGAGCACCTCCTCGAGACCGCTGAGGTCGAGGTCCCCGCACCGGTCGTCGTCGACCTCGCGAACGAGCCGGTGCGGGAGCTGAACTCCCGCCTGCACGCCCTGCCGGAGGGCGACACCTCCGCCTGGCGGGTCCTGCACCCGAACGGCGCGCACAGCATCGCCGTCGGCCTGGACCGCCCGGTCACCGTGGAGGTCGACGGGCACGTCGGCTACTACTGCGCCGGCATGAACCAGCACGCCACCGTCGAGGTCCACGGCAACGCCGGCGTCGGCGTCGCGGAGAACATGATGTCCGGGCGCGTGCACGTGCACGGCGACGCCTCCCAGTCCGCCGGCGCCACGGCCCACGGCGGCCTGCTCGTCGTCGACGGCAACGCCGCGGCCCGCTGCGGCATCTCCATGAAGGGGGTGGACATCGTCGTCGGCGGGAACGTCGGCCACATGAGCGGATTCATGGCGCAGGCCGGCCGGATGGTCGTGTGCGGCGACGCCGGCGACGCGCTCGGCGACTCGATCTACGAGGCCCGCATCTACGTCCAGGGTTCCGTGGCCTCCCTCGGCGCGGACTGCGTGCGCAAGGAGATGCGCGAGGAGCACCTGGCCGAGCTGGCCGGGCTCCTGACCGCCGCCGGCCGGGACGACGACCCGGCCGACTTCACCCGCTACGGCTCGTCCCGCACGCTCTACAACTTCCACGTCGACAACGCCTCGGCGTACTGAACCGGACGACTGAGGAGAACCCCGTGCCCATCGACTCCACCCCCGGGGAACTGGCCGCCAAGGGCCTGCGCGAGTCCGCCACCTTCGACCGCGCCACGATCGCCGCCATCCAGCACGCCGCGCGCACCGGCATCTACGACATCCGCGGCGGTGGCGCCAAGCGCAAGCTCCCGCACTTCGACGACCTGCTGTTCCTGGGTGCGAGCATGTCCCGCTACCCGCTGGAGGGCTACCGCGAGCGCTGCGACACCGACGTGGTCCTCGGTTCGAGGAACGCGAAGTTCCCGCTGCACCTGTCCACCCCCGTCACCATCGCGGGCATGAGCTTCGGCGCCCTGTCCGGGCGGGCGAAGGAGGCCCTGGGGCGCGGCGCCAGCGAGGTCGGCACCTCCACCACCACCGGCGACGGCGGCATGACCGAGGAGGAGCGTGGGCAGTCCAAGCACCTCGTCTACCAGTACCTGCCCTCCCGGTACGGGATGAACCCCGACCACCTGCGCGCCGCCGACGCGATCGAGGTCGTGCTCGGCCAGGGCGCCAAGCCCGGCGGCGGCGGCATGCTGCTCGGGCAGAAGATCACCGAGCGGGTCGCCGGGATGCGCACCCTGCCGGTGGGCGTGGACCAGCGCTCCGCGTGCCGGCACCCCGACTGGACCGGCCCCGACGACCTCGCCATCAAGATCGGCGAACTGCGGGAAATCACCGACTGGGAGAAGCCGATCTACGTCAAGGTCGGCGCCTCGCGCACCTACTACGACGTCAAGCTCGCCGTGAAGGCCGGCGCCGACGTCGTCGTCGTCGACGGCATGCAGGGCGGCACCGCCGCCACGCAGGACGTGTTCATCGAGCACGTCGGCATCCCCACCCTCGCCGCGATCCCGCAGGCCGTGCAGGCGCTGCAGGAGATGGGCGTGCACCGCGAGGTGCAGCTGGTCGTCTCCGGCGGCATCCGCAACGGCGCCGACCTGGCCAAGTGCATGGCGCTGGGCGCCGACGCCGTCGCCATCGGCACCGCCGCGCTCATCGCCCTGGGCGACAACGACCCCGCCCTGGACGAGGAGTACCGCAAGCTCGGCTCCGCGGCCGGCTACTACGACGACTGGCAGGCGGGGAAGGACCCCGCCGGCATCACCACCCAGGACCCCGAGCTGCAGCAGCGCCTCGACCCGGTGGCCGCCGGGCACCGCCTGGCGAACTACCTGCGGGTGATGACGATGGAGGCGCAGATCATCGCCCGCGCCTGCGGCAAGGCGCACCTGCACCACCTCGAACCGGAGGACATGGTGGCGCTGAGCATCGAGGCGGCGGCCATGGCCCGGCTGCCGCTGGCCGGCACGTCGTGGATCCCGGGCCAGGGGCTCTGAACCCCGCACCGGGCCTCGTGCGGTACGAGGCCGCACGCGACGAGCCCTGGCGCAACGGCCGCGGCATGACGCGGCAGCTGCACCCGGCACCCGGGGCCGCGGCGGGAGACGGCTGGCGGGTGAGCGTGGCGACGCTGGGGGAGGCGGGGGAGTTCTCCGCCTTCCCCGGCGTGGACCGGGTGTTCACGCCGGTGGACGCGCCCGTCGACCTCACCGTCGACGGGCGCACCACCCGCGTCGACCCCGGAACCCCGGTGCGGTTCGCCGGGGAGGCGAGCGTCACGGCGGCACTGCCGCACGGGTCGACCCGTGCGGTGAACGTGATGACCGAGCGCACGCGGTGCCGCGTCACGGTGCTGGTGCGCACGGTGGACGGGCCGGTGGAACCGACGACGGCGCTGCTCCTGCTGGAGGGGGAGGGCGTCGCGGCGGGCGGTGAGAGGGTGGTGGCGCTGGACCTCGTGCGCGGTCCGGCGCGGTGCCGAGGAAGCGTGCTGGAGATCGGCGTGGTGGGCGCCGAGGGCGGAGGAGTCGTCTCGTGAGCAGTTCGCAGTACCTGGTGGTCGGTGCCGGGCTGGCCGGGGCGGCCACCGCCTGGCAGCTCGCCGAGCGCGGTCACGAGGTGACGCTCGTGGAGCGCACCGAGCCCGCCGCCCACGACGGCAGCTCCCACGGCTCGGCGCGGATCTTCCGCTACGCCTACCCGGAGCGCGACTACGTCGAGATGGTGGTGCGCGCCGCCGCCGGCTTCCGGGAGCTGGAGCGCCTGCACGGCGCCCCGCTGCTGACCCCCACCGGTGCCCTCGACCACGGCTCCGGCCGCGACCCGAGGGCGCTGGCGCGGGTGCTGGAGTCCGTGGGCGTCGAGCACGAACTCCTCGACGCGGACGCCGCCCGCGCGCGCTGGCCGCAGCTCGTCGTCGACGGCGAGGTGCTGCACCAGCCCGGCGGCGCGGTGATCGACGCCGAGAGCACCGTGCGCGCCATGGTCGCCCTCGCGGAGGCGAAGGGTGCGCGGGTGCTCACCGGCTGGCCCCTGGAACGGCTGGAGCGCACGCCCACCGGCTTCACCGCGCGCTCCACGCGGGGCCGCTCGATCGATGCCGGGCACGTCGTCGTCTCCGCCGGCGGCTGGCTGCCCGACCTGCTCGGCGAGCTGCCGCTGCCCCCGGGTTTCCTCGACGCGTTCCCCGCGCTGGAGGTCATGCAGGAGAACGCGTTCCACTTCCCGTACCGCGACGAGCACCCGCACGGCACCTGGCCGACCCTCATCCACAAGGTCCCCGAGATCCAGGTGTACGCGCTGCCCGGCGGCCGTGACGCGGGGTTCCGCGGCCAGAAGGTCGCCGAGTACAACGGTGGCCGCTCCATCGGCTCCGCCTCGAAGCAGTCCGGCGACGTCGACGGCGCCAACCGCGCCCGCGTCGTGGACTACGTGCGCCGCTACCTGCCGGGCCTGGTGCCCGAGCCGTACGCGGAGACCACGTGCTTGTTCACCAACACCCCCACGGAGGACTTCGTGATCGACGGAACCGACGGGATCACCGTCGTGTCCCCGTGTTCCGGGCACGGGGCGAAGTTCGCACCGCTGCTGGGCGAGATCGCCGCGGACGTCGCCACCGGCGCCGCCGCAGCACCGGAGCGGTTCCGCGTCGGGGCGGTGCGTGCCGGTGCCTGAGCTGACCGCCCCCACCGGCGTCGCCTCCGTCGCCGGGCTGCTCGGCGACATCGCCGGCACGGGCCGCGATGCCTCGCGCGGCGGCTACTCCCGTCCGGTGTTCTCCACCGCCGAGCGCGACCTGGTGGACTGGTTCACCGACCAGGCGCAGCGCCGCGGCCTGGACGTCGAGACCGACCGCAACGGGATCGTGTGGGCGTGGTGGAACCCCGCCGGTGCACCGCTGACGGGTTCCGTCGTCACCGGCAGCCACCTGGATTCCGTCCCCGGCGGCGGCGCGTTCGACGGCCCCCTGGGCGTGGCGTCCTCCCTGGCGGCGCTGGACCACCTGCGTGCGCGGGGGTTCGCCCCCGCCCGACCCCTGGGCATCGCGGTGTTCCCCGAGGAGGAGGGTTCCCGGTTCGGTGTCGCCTGCCTGGGTTCTCGCCTGCTCACCGGGGCCCTGGCCCCCGAGCGTGCGCTGAACCTCACTGATCCCGACGGCACGTCGTTCGCCGATGTCGCCCGCGCCGCCGGACTCGACCCCCGCCACGTCGGCCGTGACGACGAGGCGCTGTCCCGCATCGGGGTGTTCCTCGAACTGCACGTCGAGCAGGGCCGCGGGCTCATCGACCTCGGCGCCCCCGTCGCGGTGGCCAGTTCCGTCCTCGGGCACGGCCGCTGGCGGCTGACGATCACCGGGGAGGGCAACCACGCCGGCGCCACCCTCATGGCCGACCGGCGCGACCCCGTCGTCGCCGCTGCCGCCGCGGTCCTGGCCGTCCGCGACGTCGCGCGGCAGCACGACGGCGCCCGCGCCACCGTCGGCCGGATCGTGCCCGTCCCGGGCGGGACGAACGTCATCGCCGGCCGCGTCGACGCGTGGCTGGACGTGCGCCACCCCGATGACGACGTCACCGCCGCCGTCGTCGCCGAGATCACCCGCCGCGCGCAGCACGCCGCCGCCGTGGAGGGCTGCACGGCCACGGTCACGGAGGAGTCGCTGAGCCCCACCGCGCACTTCGACCCGGGTCTGCGCGAACGGCTGCGCGAGGTGCTGCCCGGTGCGCCGGTGCTCGCCACCGGCGCGGGGCACGACGCCGCAGTCCTCGCCGACCACGTGCCCACGGGCATGCTGTTCGTGCGCAACCCGACGGGGGTGTCGCACTCGCCGGCCGAGCACGTCGAGGACCCCGACGCCGAGGCCGGTGCGCTCGCGCTGGCCGACGCGCTGGCCGAGCTGCTCACCGCGCCCGCGTGAGGTTCACGACGTGGGGGAGTGCTCCCCGTACGCGGTGACCGAGAGGAACTTCACGGGCAGTTCCACGAGCTCCTCCGGCCCGTGCGGGCCCTCCCCGTCGAACTGCAGCGCGTCCCCGGGGCGCATCGTGTACCTGGACTCGCCGTGCCCGTAGACCACGACCCCCTCGAGCACGTAGAGGATCTCGGTACCGGGGTGCTGGAACAGCGGGAACACCTCGCTGGCCTCGGTGAGCGTGACCAGCACCGCCTCCATGCGCTTGTGCGGGCCGCGCAGCGCACCGAGCAGCTCGTACAGGTGACCCTGGCGGGAGCCGCGCCGCACGATCTGCGCGCCGTGCCCGGCGGGCACGAACACGGCGTCGCGCTCGGCGTCCACGCCGCGGAACAGCGCCGTCACCGGGACCTCCAGCCCGGCGGCCAGGCGCGCCAGCGTCGTCAGGCTGCACGAGGTCTGCGCGTTCTCGATCTTCGAGAGCATCGCCTTGGAGATCCCGACCCGCTCGGCCATCTCCGCCACCGAGATCCCCGCCGCGCTGCGGTACGCGCGCACCTGCGCGGCGATCGCGCGCTCCAGGTCGCCCTCCTGCGGGCCGACCGCGCTGCGGGGGACCTCGCTGCCCGGGCTCCCGGTGCGGACGTCGTTCCCGTGCGCGCTCATGCGGCGATTATGCCCGGGTGGGCGGCAGGCGGCCGGGAACCGCCGCGGACCCTGGTGCCCCGGCAGCGGGGCGCCTACCCTCCGTGCATGTCGACGGCGAGCGGGGCCCCGGACGAGTTCGACGCGGTCGTCGTGGGGTCCGGGGTCAACGGCATGGTCGCCGCGGCCGAACTGGCCGGTGCCGGGTGGTCGGTGGCGCTGCTGGAGCGCAACCCCGTCCTCGGTGGGTTCACGGGCTCCGCGGAGCGGACGGTGCCCGGGCACGTGCACGACTCCTACTCCTTCTGGCACCCGCTGTTCGTCACCGGCGGCGCGTACGCCGCCCTCGGGGCGGACCTGCACCGGCACGGGCTGGAGTACGCCAACACCGACGGGCCGCTGACGGCCAGCGTCGCCGACGACGGCCGCGTCACCCTCGCCCACCGCGACCCGGAGGAGACCGCGGCCGCGTTCGAGCACGCCGAGGACCGCGACGCCTACCTGGCGCACCTGGCGAGGTTCGGCCGCAGCGCCGCCGCGCTGGGCGGCCTGCTGGGCGGGCCCGTGCGCTCCCCGGCCGCCGTGGGTTCCCTGCTGGGGCTGCTGCGCGGCAACGGCCCGCGCGGCAGCGAGGCGTGGCTGCGCGACGCCGTCACCAGCGGCCGGGGTTTCGTGCAGCGCGAGTTCCGCGGCCGCGAGGTGGACCACCTGTGGGTGCCGTGGCTGCTGCACGCCGGGTTGTCCCCGGACCACGCCTCCGGCGGCGCGATGGTCCCGGTGTTCGCCGCCACCCTGCACGCCGCGGGGATGCCGGTGGTGCGCGGCGGCAGCAGCCGGTTCGTGGACGCCTTCGCCGCGCTGCTGCGCGAGCGCGGCGCGACCGTGCTCACCGGCGCCGAGGTGCGCCGCGTCGAGGTGACCGACGGCCGCGCCCGCGGCGTGGTGCTCGCCGACGGGACGGTGCTGCGCGCGCGGCGGGCGGTGCTGGCGTCGGTGTCCGCGCCCGCCCTGTACGCCGGTGGGCTGCTGCCGCCGGAGGTCGTGCCCGAACGGGTGCGCCGGGACGCGCAGCGGGTGCGGTGGGGGCGCGCCGCCGCCCAGGTGCACGTGGCGCTGTCGCGGCCGCTGGACTGGAACGACCCCCGGCTGGGCCGGGTGCCGCTGGTGCACCTGTCCGACGGCGCGGCCAGCACCGGCATCGCGTGCGCGGAGGCCGACGCGGGGCTGCTGCCGCGCCGGCCCACCGTCGTCGTCGGCCAGCAGCACGTCCTCGACCCCTCCCGCGCCCCGCAGGGCGCGGCGACGCTGTGGCTGCAGCTGCAGGAGCTGCCGTTCTCCCCGCTCGGCGACGCCGCCGGCGAGCTGGACGTCACCGGCGGCTGGACGCAGGAGCTGGCCGCCGGGTACGCCGACCGCGTCCTGGGCCGCATCGAGCGCCACGCCCCTGGCCTGCGCGAGTCGGTCCTCGGCGTGGACGTCATCACCCCGGTGGACCTGCAGCGCTACAACCCCAACGCCGGCGACGGGGACCCGTACGGCGGCTCCGCCCAGCTGGACCAGAGCTACGTGTGGCGGCCGGTGGCCTCCTGGGGCCGGCACCGCGCGCCCGTGGCGGGGCTGTGGCAGATCGGGGCGGCCACCCACCCCGGCGCGGGCCTGGGCGCCGGGTCCGGGCACCTGGTCGCCGCCACGCTGCTGGCCCGCGAACGGCGCCGTCAGACCACCGCACGGCTGCTGCGGCGCCGGAGCTGACGCGGCCCCACGACGCCCCCGGGTGCGCGTCTGCCACGATGCGCCCACCCAGAGCCCCGGGAGGCCGACCGTGAGCACCCTGACCACCCTGCTGTCCGCGCTGTCCACCGGCGACGTGGAGGTCGTCGACCTGACGGCGCCGCTGAGCCCGGACACCCCCGTGCTGCAGCTGCCCGCCCCGTTCGCCAACACGATCCCGCTGAACCTGGAACCGGTGAGCGACTTCGACGACGCCGGCCCCGCGTGGGCGTGGAACGACATCCACACCGGTGAGCACACCGGCACCCACCTCGACGCCCCCGTGCACTGGATCAGCGGCCGCGACGGGCTGTCGGTGGACCGGATCGCGCCGTCGCGCCTCATCGGTCCTGTCGCGGTCGTGGACGGGACGGCGCAGGCGCAGGCCGACCCGGACTTCCTGCTGGAACCGGAGCACCTGCAGGCGTGGGAGGCCGAGCACGGGCCCTTCCCCGCCGGCGGCTGGGTGTTCTTCCGCACCGGCTGGAGCGCCCGCTCGGGTTCGCAGGAGGAGTTCCTCAACGCCGACGAGTCCGGCCCGCACACCCCCGGGATCTCCGCCGCCGGCGCGCGCTGGCTCGCGGAGAACACCGCGGTCTCCGGGTACGGCGTGGAGACGGTCGGGATCGACGCCGGCGCAGCCGGGGGTTTCGACCCGGCGTTCCCCGCCCACTACTTCCTGCTGGGCGCCGACAAGTACGGCCTGACGCAGCTGCAGAACCTGCACCGGCTGCCGGTCACCGGTGCCGTGGTGGTCGTCGCGCCGCTGCCCGTGGTCGGCGGCACCGGCAGCCCGGCGCGGGTGTTGGCGCTTGTCGAGCGGTCCTGAGGGTGGACGGCACCGTCGCCGGTCTCGTCGGCCGGGTCCTCGCGCAGCTGGGCGTGGCCCGCGCGTTCGGCGTCGTCGGCAGCGGGAACTTCGCCGTCACCAACGCCCTCGTGGCGCACGGGGTGCCGTTCACCGCCGCGCGCCACGAGGGCGGGGCGGCGACGATGGCCGACGCGTACGCCCGCACCAGCGGACAGCTCGCCGTCGTCACCACCCACCAGGGGTGCGGGCTGACGAACGCGGTCACGGGCATCGCGGAGGCCGCGAAGTCCCGCACCCCGCTGATCGTCCTGACCGCCGACACGGCCGGTCCCGCGGTGCGGTCGAACTTCCGCATCGACCAGGACGCGCTGGCCCGCAGCGTCGGCGCGGTGCCAGAACGCGTCCACTCGGCGCACAGCGCCGTCGCCGACGTGGTGCGGGCCGTGCGCACCGCCCGCAACGAGCGCCGCACCGTCGTGCTGAACCTCCCGCTGGACGTCCAGGCGCAGCCCGCCCCCGACGGCACCCCGGACCCGGTCCCCCCGGTCCCGCAGCCGCATCCCGTGCGGCCCGGCCGACGTGCCGTCGCGGAACTGGCCGCGCTGCTGCGCGCCGCCGAGCGGCCGGTGTTCGTCGCCGGCCGCGGTGCCCGCTCCGCCGGGCCGGTGCTGCGGGAACTGGGGGAGCGCACCGGGGCGCTGCTGGCGACGTCCGCCGTCGCGAACGGCCTGTTCCACGGCGAGGAGTTCGACCTGGGGATCTCCGGGGGTTTCTCCTCACCCACCACCGCGGACCTCGTGCGCGGCGCCGACCTGATCGTCGGCTGGGGCTGCACGCTGAACATGTGGACGATGCGGCACGGCACCCTGATCGGGGACGACGCGCGTGTCGTGCAGGTCGACGTGGAGGACGCCGCGCTCGGCGCGAACCGGCCGATCGACCTGGGCGTGCTGGGCGATGTCGCCGAGACGGCCTCCGCGCTGCTGGAGGAGCTCGGCGAACCCGTGCGGGGCTACCGGAGCCCGGAGGTCGCCGACCGCATCGCCCGCGAGGGGCGCTGGGCCGACGTCGAGACCCCGGACCTGTCGACCGCCACGGCCATCGACCCGCGGGTCCTCAGCCGCGAGCTGGACCGGCGGTTGCCGGCTGAGCGCGTCGTCGCGATCGACTCCGGCAACTTCATGGGCTACCCCAGCGCCTACCTGACGGTGCCCGACGAGCGGGGTTTCTGCTTCACCCAGGCGTTCCAGTCCGTCGGACTCGGGCTGGCCACCGCGATCGGTGCCGCGCTGGCGCAACCCGGCCGCTTGCCCGTGCTCGGCACCGGCGACGGCGGCCTGCTCATGGCGGCCGCCGAGCTGGAGACCGTGGTGCGCCTCGGGCTGCCGCTCGTGGTCGTCGTCTACGACGACGCCGCGTACGGCGCCGAGGTGCACCACTTCGGCCCCTCCGGCGCGGACACCTCCACCGTGACGTTCCCCGACACCGACCTCGCCGCCGCCGCCCGCGGGTACGGGTTCGACGGCGCCGTCGTGCGCACGGTCGCCGACCTCGACGCGCTGGACGCCTGGCTCGCCGGACCCCGCAGCGGGCCGTTCCTGATCGACGCGAAGATCGCGGACGACGGGGGCTCGTGGTGGCTGGCGGAGGCGTTCAAGGGACACTGAGCAGAGCCAGCACCACCGCGACGACGAGGAGGGCCGCCACCGCCAGCACGGCGCGCAGCAGCGCCTCGAGCACCGCGCGACGGCGCCGCCGCACCGGCCTGCGCGGTTGCGAGCGCACCGGAGCCGGGCGTCGCGCCGCCGCACGCTGCGCGGGCACGGCGACGGTGGTGAGCGCCTCGTCCAGCGGTTCTCCCGTGAGTTCCCTCGCCAGGACGTCGACGACCCGGTCCACCTCGCGCGGTCCCAGCACCGTCGGCAGGGCCCGCAGCAGGTCCGCGACGGCGTCCCGGCCGACGACGGTGACCGCACCCACCTCCCGTGCGGGGACGTGCTGCTGCACCAAGCACAGCACGCCGAGCACGTCGCGGCGGTGCCGGGCGGGCACGTGCGTGGCGACGGCGGACGTCGCAGCCGCGACCCCGGTGAGCTCCCTCGCCATCGACCGCCCGCCCACGCGCAGCTCGTCGTCGCGGAAGGACACCGCCCCGGTCCAGTTCTTGCTGTCCACCACGACGACCCCGCCGGGGCCGATCGCGACGTGATCGACGTTGGCGCGCTGCCGGCCGGGCCAGCGGACGTCGTGCAGGACCGTCCAGCCGTCCGCCTCCAGCACGGCCAGGGCCTCGGCGACGAGCCGTTCGCCCTGCGCACCGGCCTCCCAGTTGCGCTGCTCGCGCTCCACCCGGGTCAGCTCGCGGCGCAGCTCCTCAGCGCGCGCGGCGTGCTCGCGCGCCTTCTCAGCGGCGCCGCGACCGGCGAACCGGACGGAGGAACGGGGGACCACGCCTTCATCTCGGCACGTCGCGGCACGTGCTGGAGGAACCTCACCCGGTCGGCGGACCAGCCGCCGGCAACTCCGATGCCTCGCTCGCCGAATCGCCCACCGTCCCACCCACCTGGCCGGTCATCTGCGCGTACCAGGTGTGCAGCTGTGCGACGGCACCGTCCACGTCCGTCTCCACGCGCGCCCGCCGCCGGCCGGGTCCGGTGAGCGCCGGGCGCAGGGCGGCGCGCAGCAGGTCGGGGTCGCGTTCGCCGGGGGCCGGGCGGGGACGCAGCCCGGTGGGGGCCTCCGGCACCTCCGCGCCGCTGAAGTAGTCCTCGGCGAGGTCCCGCAGGGGTTCTTCACCGGGGGCGGGGCCGGCGGGGGGCGATCCCGGCCCGGTGCCCTCCGCGGGGTCCTGCAGGGGGGTGCCGCGCAGCACCAGCCACGCCACGGGGTTCTCGGCGACGAACGCGCTCGCGGCGCACCCCAGGGCGACGACGTGCTTGCACACCGGCACGGGGTCCGGGCACGTGCAGGTGGCGCGCAGGAGCTCCAGGTGCTGCGGGGCCAGGGGGACGCCGAGCGCCCCGGCCCGGGTGGACAGTTCCGCGGTGGCCCCGCCGTCGTCCGGTCGGGTCAACAGCTCCACGGTCAGCGCCGGGTCCTCGCGCAGCAGCGCCAGGACGATCGCGGCGTCCTCGGGCTGCAGCGGGTCCACGGTCAGGGTGGCGCGGTAGGGCAGGCCCCGGCTGCCGGCGACCAGGGCGGCCACGGTGCCGCCGTCCAGCTGCAGGGGGCCCACCGCGTCCCGCACCCACAGGTCCTCGCCGCGCACCTGACGGCCGGGGTCGGTGGTGGCGGCCACGGCATCGGCCAGCTGGTCACCCCACGTCCAGCCGTGCGCCCGGACCGGGAGATCGCCCCGCACGTCACGCACCGGTTCCCCCGTCCGACAGGGTGAGCAGTTCCCGCAGCGCGTCCGTGCCGAGCTCGGTGACCCAGCCCTCCCCGGCCCCCACCACGAGGTCCGCCAGTTCGGACTTCTGGGTGATCATCGTGTCGATCCGTTCCTCGACGGTCCCGGCGGTGACGAGCTTGCGCACCTGCACCGAACGCCGCTGGCCGATGCGGAAGGCGCGGTCGGTGGCCTGGTTCTCCACCGCAGGGTTCCACCAGCGGTCCAGGTGCACGACGTGGTTGGCGCGCGTCAGGGTGAGGCCGGTGCCGCCCGCCTTCAGCGACAGCAGCAGCAGGGGTACCTCCCCGTCGTCCTGGAACCGGCGGACGATCGCGTCGCGCTGGCGTCGCGTGGTGCCGCCGTGCAGGAACGGCACCTCCACGCCGAACCGCTGCGACAGGTACGGTGCGACGAGGTTCCCGAACTCGGTGAACTGGGTGAACAGCAGGGCGTGGTCGCCTTCGGCGAGGACCTCCTCGAGGACCTCCTCCACGACCTCCAGCTTCCCGGAGCGGTGGTTCCTGCCCCTCAGCACCCCGGAGCCGTCACCGAGGAAGTGGGCGGGGTGGTTGCAGATCTGCTTCAGCTGAGTGAGGGTGCGCAGCACCGCCCCGCGCCGCTCCATCGGCGAGAGTTCGTCGACGTCGCGCAGCAGCGCAGCCACGCTCGCCCGGTACAGCGCCGCCTGCTCGCGGGTGAGGGTGACGGGGACGGTCATCTCGATCTTGTCGGGCAGGTCGGCGATGACGGCGCGGTCGGTCTTCACGCGGCGCAGCACGAACGGTCGGATGAGCGTCCGCAACCGGGACGCCGCGGCGGCGTCGCGGTTCACCTCGACGGGGCGGGTGAACTGCCGCCGGAACGCCTCGGCCGATCCCAGCAGGCCGGGGTTCACCGCGTCCAGGACGCCGCGCAGCTCCTCCAGCCGGTTCTCCACCGGGGTTCCCGTCAGCGCCAGCCGGTGTCGGGCGTGGACGTGGCGAACCGCTCTGGCCTGCCGGGTCCCGGTGTTCTTCACGTGGTGGGCCTCGTCGAGCACCAGGCGGTGCCACTGCGCCGCCTGCAACTTCGCCGCGTCCAGCGCCAGCGTCCCGTACGTCGTCACGACGAGGTCTGCCCCGCCGAAACCGGCGTCCTCGCGGTCCCTGCCGGAACCGTGGTGCACCACGACCTGCAGCGACGGGGCGAACCGCTGCGCCTCGCGCACCCACGTGGTCAGCAGCGACTTCGGGCACACCAGCAACGTCGGGCCGGGGATCCCTCCGCCCGCGTCCTCGCGTTCGTGCAGCAGCAGCGAGAGGACCTGGATCGTCTTGCCCAGACCCATGTCGTCGGCGAGCACGGCCCCCAGGCCGGCGCGGTCCATGAACGCCAGCCACGACAACCCCCGCCGCTGGTAGGGGCGCAGCACCGCCTGCAGGGTGGACGGTTGCGGCACCTCTGCCACCTCGGCGGCATCGGCACCGCCGAGCAGGGGGCGCAACCAGCCGCGGGCGTCGATCCGCGTCACCGGGACCGGTGGTGCGCCGGCGGAGGTGAGGTCCGCGAACAGGTCGGCCAGGTTGCCGCGCCGGCCGGTCGCACCGTCGGCGGCTCCGCGCACGAACCGGCGAGCTGCGGCCAGCGAGCGCGCGTCGACGCGCACCCACTCCCCGCGCAGGCGCACGAGGTCCACCTTGGCGGCGGCGAGCTCTTCCAGTTCCGCCTCGGTGAGGCGGTCCGCGCCCAGGGCCACCGACCAGTTCCACGACACCAGGTGCTCCAGGCCCAGCGGGGACTCCTCGTCGTCCTCGGAGCCGTCGGCGTCCAGTTCCAGGGACGCCTCGCGCCGGGTCCACTCCTTCGGCAGCAGCAGCGTCACCCCGGAGTCCCGCAGCAAGTCCCGGCCGTGGTCGACGAGGTCCAGGACGGTGGAGGTGGACGTCCACAGCCGCCCCTCGTCCGAGGCGTCGCGGTCCGCTCGCCGCAACGCGGGGACCAGGGCGAGCACGTGCCGCAGCCCCTCCCGCAGGGCGTCGACCGCTTCACGGTCACCGGCGAGCGCGGCCAGTGGGGCGGGTGCGTCGCCGTCGACGCTGAGCAGGACGTCCACCGGCCAGCGCGCGTCGTCACCGTCCTGGCCGATGTCCTGGCCGGTCCCGTCCGGTTCCTGCAGGCGCAGCACGAGGCGGGCCGTGCGCTGCTGCCGGGACGTGCGCCACTCCTGCAGGCCGGTGCGCAGCAGTTCCAACCGGCCCGGTGCGAGCTCCACCGGGGTCCCGGTCGCCAGCGCCACCAGCAGCGGGTGCGCGGGGGAGGCCGGTGGAGCGGTGCGCCCGAGCACCAGCTCCCCCAGCACCGCGGGGACCACCGCCTCCAGCACCTGCCGCGCGGTGCTGCCCGCCACCCGCCCGGCGCGCTCACCGGGGCGCGCAGCGGCCCGCAGCACCGGGGGCAGCGCCGCGACGTGCGCCTCGAACCACGCGGTCACGTCCTCGTCGTCCACCAGCACCCAGCGCGCCGCCCCCTCCGGCCCCACGTCCGGGACGACCCGCCCGGCGGCCACCCACCGCTGCAGGTCCCGCACGATCGCAGCCAGGCGAGCGGTGCCCGGCCCCACGACCACCGCGGAGCCGCCACCCCCGCTCAAGGCGTCGAGCGCAGCGACGCTCACCGCCGGCGCCGGTGCCGCGACGGGCACGCGCAGCAGGCTCAGCCCCGTCGGTGCCGGCCGCTGCTGCGGCACCGGGTGCCCGGGCGCGGTGGCCGGGACGGGAACACCCGCACGCACCGGTAGCAGCAGGCGCGCGGTGCGGGCCGGGCCGCGCAGGGCGGCCGCCACCGGCGCCGCGGCGCCGGTCGCCGCCCCGCCCAGGCGGTGGGCCAGCAGGCGGCGCTCCGCCGGCACGGACGCACCCGCGTGGACCGCCGGGTCGCTGACGTCGCGGGCCCGCACCGGCAGTTCCACCCACCACACCAGGCCGTGCGCCGGCGTCCACGTGCAGTGCAGGAGGGGGCGCCGACTGCTGCGTCGCTGCAGGGGGCGCGCGGCGGTGGTCTGCGGGACGGGCACGTGACGATGCTGCCCCACTCGGGCGGTGCCCCTCCACGCCCTGGCCGTCCGCACTCCACGTCGCAGTCGTCCACAGGAGCATCGCCGCAGGACCGGGTGCGCCTACGGTGCGGCGGTGAGCGCGTGGCAGGAACCCGGTCCCGCACCGCCCGCCTCCAGCCCCGCCGTCGCCGGGATCATGCGCCGCACCGGCCGCCGCGACACCGCACCGGAACTGGCGCTGCGCCGCGAGCTGCACCGGCGCGGCCTGCGCTACCTCGTCGACGCCACCCCGCCGGGCACGAACCGGCGGCGCCGCGCGGACCTGGTGTTCCGCGGGTCGCGGGTCGCGGTGTTCGTCGACGGGTGCTTCTGGCACTCCTGCCCGGTGCACGTGCACCGCCCGAGGGCGAACGCCGCCTGGTGGCGGGTGAAGCTGGGCAGCATCACCGCCCGGGACCGCGACACCGATGCCCGGCTCACGGAGGCCGGCTGGCACGTCGTGCGGGTGTGGGAGCACGAGGGCCCCGTCGCCGCAGCGGACCGCGTGCACGGGGTCGTGCACGCGCGGCGCCCCGCTGCGGGGAGGAACGCGGTCAGGAGCCGCGCGGCCGGGTGACGACCACCAGTTCCACGGGCGACTCGTCCCCCGCCCGGTGCAGCACCTCACGCACGTCCGCCCAGTCCAGCCCGCCGATGCCGGCGCCGATGCGCGGCACCCCCAGCCGGTCCAGGCCCCGGCGCTCGGCGTCCACGAGCGCCGCCCGCACGGTCGTGTCGATCGCGTCGAGCCGGGCGTCGGCGCCCGTTTCGACCTGGGTGGCGAGGTTGTAGACCACCAGCCCCTCGGGCGTCTCCCACGGCATGACGTCGCCGAGCTGGAAGTCCCCGGCCAGGCACCGCTCCCGGTACGCGCGCGCCATGTCGGGCCACCGGGCCTGGAACTGCAGGGCGATGCCGCCGGCCATCGAGCCGCGGCAGTTGCAGCCGTGCGCGAGGGCGGGCAGGCCGAGCTCGAACAGGTCGCCGTGGGTCCGGGTGGTGGGCACGGGGTCTCCCGGGTCGGAGCGGTCAGGTCGGGGCGGACGTGGTGGCCCTCAGGCGGTGCACCGGTCCAGCGGCGCGGACACGTCGATCCCCGCGTCGCGCAGCAGCGTCAGCGCCCCCTCCGGCGGCAGCAGCGGGGAACGCTGCGGGCGCCGGCAGCGCCGTTCCACGTCCGGGTTCTGCGCCAGCGCCGCCGCGTCCAGGTGCGCGGGCAGGTCGTAGTGGCGCCACTGCGTGGGGACCCCCGCCCGCTCCTCGGCGCGCAGCAGTTCCCGGCCCTGGGCGACCAGCAGCGTGTAGTCGCCGCGCGCGGAGATCGCGCACACGGCGCGGACGTCGCCCGCCCCCGCGCTGATCCCCTCGGCCGCCACCCGGAACGTGTTGCCGAACCGGCCGTGCACGTGCAGCACCGGCCCCTCGGGGTGCGCGTTCCACTCCCCGTGGCGCTCCTCCAGGGTGCTCGCGACCTGCCACAGCGCCTCGCGGTCCTCGGAGTCGTCGTCCTGGGGATCGCTGGCCCCGGGATCGCTGTCCTCGGCTCCGCCGTCGCCGGGAGCGTCCTCGGCGGGTGCACCGGCACCGGGCTGCGCACCGTCCGCCTCCGGCTGCTGCGGCGCTGCGTCGGGGTTGACGACGGGCACCGCCCTGGAGGCGCGGGTGCCGTCCTCGGAGCGCAGCAGAACCCGGTCGCCGGTGCTCGCCCCGACGTCGAGGACCTCTCCGCTGGACCCGGCCGGCAGGACGTCGACGTCCTCCCACACCGCGTCCTCGTCGCCTCGCGACAGCGCCACGAGCAGGTCCTCGGCCGACGGCCCGTCCAGCCGCAGCTGCAGGCCGCCGGGGCGCAGGACGGCCTCCAGCAGCGCGGGCGGCGACCCGGAGCCGTGCTCGGCGGCGGCGGAGGGGACATCGGCCGGGACCACGCCTTCACCGTAGGGGAGCGGTGCGGGTCCGTCACGGGTGGGCGCGCCCCCACCGTGGGCCGCGTGGCTACGGTGGGGGCGTGGACGACGGCAGCGGGGCGGTCAACGGCACGCGGGCGGGCATCACCGAGGCCGCCCACCACGGCGACGAGCGCACCACCGTGCTGGGCGTGCTGCAGCGCCAGCGCGACCTGGTGGCGTGGAAGCTGCGCGGTGCCGCCGAGGACGCGCTGCGCTCGGCGACCACCCCCAGCGGGATGGGCCCGCACGGCCTGGTGCGCCACCTGACGAACGTCGAGCGCTCCTGGCTGCGCGACGTGTTCGCGGGTGAGGAGGGCCTGGAGTTCGACTGGAGCGACGACGACCCCGACGGGGAGTGGCGGGTGCCGGCGGACGTGACCGTCGAGCAGCTCCTGGCCGAGTACGCCGCCGAGTCCCGCCGGTGCGACGCAGTGGTGGCCACGGCCGCGTCCCTGGACGCCACCGCCCACAAGCGGGACTCCTCGCTGCGCTGGATCCTGCTGCACCTGGTGGAGGAGACCGCCCGGCACCTGGGCCACCTGGACCTGCTGCGCGAGCAAGCCGACGGCGGCACCGGCGAGGAACCCGCCTGACCACCCCTGCCGAGGTTCCAGAGCGTCTCAGGAAACCCCCCTCGCGGGTGGGCTCGCCTCGGTAGGGTCCCGACCTCTCGTCCCCGGCGAAGGGTCCCGCCATGTCCACCTCCCGCCCGGCGCGCTGGGGCGCCGCGGTGCTCCTCGCGGGGATCGCCGCGTCCGCGTGCGGCGCCGAGCCGGCGTCTCCCGCCGAAGCGCCGGGCAGCACGACCACCGCGGCCTCCCCTTCCACACCGAGCGGTGAACCTCCCGCCACGCGCGAGGCGCTGCGGTGGGACGAGGACCACCTGACGGGTTCCGACGGCACCTTCACGTGGGACGTCACCGTCCCGCGCGCCGCGGGCCCGTCGGTGGCCGACGAGGTGAACCGCCGCGTGACCGCCTCCGCGGACCACGTGGTCGAGGCCGCCGCCACCGTGCTCGACGGGGACCCGCCGCGCCTGCTCACGGGGGAGGGCACCGTCACCACCGACGACGGGCGCACCGTGCAGGTGGTGCTGGAGTTCGTCGACTCCACCGAGGGCACCGCCCACCCGACGACGTCCGTGACCACCGTCGTCCTTGACGTAGGGCGCGAGCGGCCGGTGGTCCTCGACGACGTGTTCGACGACCCGCGCACGGCGTTCGAGGAGCTCGCCCCCGTGGTGGAGGAGATCGCCGACGCGGCGGGGCAGCCCGTCACGGAGCTGGAGGGGCTCGCGCCGAAGGAGGTGAACTGGGCGGCGTGGCAGTCCGGGGAGGACGGGATCACGTTCTGGTTCCAGGACTACCAGCTCGGTGGGCACGGCACCCGGCAGTACCTGGTGCCGTGGGAGCGGGTCGAGCACCTCCTGACGCCGGGGGCGCGCGAGCTGCTGGCACCCGTCTGAGGGAGTTGGTCGCGACGAGGAGGCGGAGTTCGAACCCGGTGACCGGGCCACATCTCCACGTACATGTACATCGTACGGATTATGTATATGTGGCGTCCGAGTCAGCTGCGGCTCCCGTCGGACCGGGCGCGCATCATGGGCTCGTGCTCCCCCACACCTCGCCCGCTGACGTGCCCGACCCCCTCCCTGCGGACGTCGTCGCCCGCTACCCGCACCCCTACGCCGTCGTGGACGTCGAGACCACCGGCATGGACGCCTCCGCCGACCGGGTCGTGCAGGTCGCGGTGGTGCAGCTGGCCGCGGACGGGCGCGTGGAAGGCGCGTGGGACTCCCTGGTGGACCCCGGCCGCGACCCCGGCCCCACCCACGTGCACGGCATCAGCGCCGAGATGCTGCACGACGCCCCCGCCTTCGCGGACGTCGCCGGCAAGCTCGCGGACCTGCTCGCCGGGCGGGTGCTCGTCGCCCACAACGCCCCCTTCGACTGGGGTTTCCTGCACGAGGAGTTCAAGCGCACCGGTGCTGAGCACCGCGTGCCGCACTTCCTGTGCACGGTCACGCTGAGCCGGCGGCTGCGCCTGCCGCTGCCGGACCTCACCCTCGCCCGCGTCGCCGCGCACTGGGGCGTGGCGCAGGAACGCGCCCACGACGCCGTCGACGACACCCGCGTGCTCACCGAGGTGCTGCGCGCCTCCCTGCGCGAGGCGGCCGAGCAGGGGATCGACCTGCCGCTGATCCCGTTGCGGCAGAACCCGCCCACCCCGGCGCAGCGGCGCTGGCGGCGCCCGGCCACCGCACCGCGCACCCCCTGCGCGTTCACCGACCCGGGGCGCTGGGTGCCGGGCGAGGCGCTGGTGCAGGGCGCCAAGGTCGTCTTCAGCGGCGACACGACCATCCCGCGCGAGGACCTCATCGCCCGCTCGATCACCGCCGGCCTGGACGTGATGAACGGCGTCAGCCGCACCACCGGGCTTCTGGTGACCAACGAGCCGGACGCCGGGGTGCGCAAGGTGCTCGACGCGCGCAAGCACGGGGTGCCGGTGGTGGACGAGGAGGCGTTCGAGGCGCTGCTGGCGGGCATCGCGCCGGGCACGCCGAAGGAGGGGTGATCGGCGTTCGGTAGCGTTGAAGGACCGCATTCGGTAGCGCAGGAGGGGCGCAGAAGGTAGCGCAGGACCCTGGCCGGACGACCCGGTGCAGTGCGCTCGGCAGACAGGGAGCCACGTCGTGGGGCGGTACGAACCTTCACGGGATGCCCGCTGCGTGGGCCGGCATCGCCGCGCCGCGCGTCTTGACAGGATTTCCTGGAATCGGTGAGTCTGGGCCCTGTGACAGGAAATCCGGGCAGCCCAGGGGTGCGCCGTGCCGCGACCCCCGCTCAGCTCGGTCAGGCCCTCGCCGACCTGCGCCACCGGGCCGGGATGAACCAGCAGGAGCTCGCCGAGTGGGCGGGGGTGAGCCGGCAGTACGTCAGCCTGCTGGAGACCGGTGAGGTTTCGCTGCAGGTCAAGCGCCTCTTCGACCTCTTCGCCGTGCTCGGGCACGACCTCGCGGTCGTCCCCCGCGGCGCCGGCGCCCCGCGACCGTGAGCCCGCGCACGCCACCCCTGGCCGTGTGGCTGCGCGGCGAGCCAGTCGCGGAACTGGTGGAGGTCCGCAGCCGGCAGCTCAGACTCCGGTACCTGCCGGCGGCGGTCGAACGGTGGGGGAACGGCGCCGTCGTCCTCTCCGCGTCGCTGCGGGTGCGACCCGCCCCGTACAGCGTCGGCAGCACCCGGCCGTTCATCGAGGGGTTGCTGCCTGAGGGCGAGTTCCGCACCGCCGTCGAGCGCACCTTCGACGTTCCCCGCGGTGACGTGGCCCGCCTCCTCGCCGCCATCGGGGCGGACTGCGCCGGGGCCGTCCAGGTGCTCCCGGACGGTGAGCGCCCCGTCGACGACCTCGGCGGCACCGAGCCGCTGGACGCCAGCGGGCTCGAGGAAGCGCTCGCGGCCCTGCCGCAGCAACCCCTCGGCGTGGGCCACGGGGTGCGGCTGTCCCTCGCCGGCCGGCAGGACAAGCTCCTGCTCGCTCGCCGCCCCGACGGTTTGTGGGCGCGCCCTGTCGGTGGTGCCCCCTCGACGCACCTGCTCAAACCCCAGCCGGACACGTTCCCCGACCTCGTGCAGCTCGAAGCCTTCGGCCTGGCCTTCGCCCGCCACCTCGGCGCCGACACCGCCTGCGCGGAGGTCCTCGAGGTGGCCGGCCGCCCGGTGCTCAGCGTCGCCCGCTACGACCGGCACGTCGGCGCGGACGGCCGGGTGGTCCGCACGCACCAGGAGGACTTCTGCCAGGCGTGCGGACGGCTGCCCGACGAGAAGTACCAAGCCGACGGCGGGCCCGGCTGGCGGGACATCGCCGCCGTCGTGCGGGCGGTGGCCGCCGACCCGCGAGCCGAGCTGCTGGCGCTCGCCCGTGCGCTGCTCACCACGGTGCTCGTCGGTAACGCCGACGCCCACGCCCGCAACCTCTCCCTGCTGCACACCGAGGGCGGTCCGCGGTTGGCGCCGCTGTACGACGTCGTGCCGACCCTGCACCTGGCCCGCACACCCGGCGCCGCGCCGCTGGAGCGCCGGATGGCCATGTCGGTGAACGGCGGGTGGGACGCCGACGGTGTCGACCGCGGCGACGTGCTGGCCGAGTTCTCGTCGTGGCCGCTGCCCGCCCGGGCGGTGGCACGGCTGCTCGACGAGGTCCTTGAGCGGGCGCTCGACCCGTCAGTGGCGACGCTGACGGGAGCGCGCGAGGACTTGGTCACCGCGATCGCGGCCCGGGCCGAGCGGCTCACCGCCCCGACCCGGACCTGACGCACCTGAGTCCGACACGCCACGGCTCGACGCCGCCGTGCGCGGCGAGCACTCTCGCGCTGTGCGCGCCGAACTGCAGGGCAAGCTCGACCCCGCGGCGACGCTCGCGGCGGAACGCATGGAGGACACCCTCACGGACGCCGTGTTCTCCGCGGTGCGCTACCTGCCGCGGCAGCGCCTGCTGGGCCCTCTCCTCGCGGTCGCCCTGCCCGGGGTCGAGTTCTCAGCCATCGACGTCGAGCGCGCGACGATCACTCTGTGGCCGAAGCTGCCGGTGAGCCTGCTGCCCGGTCGGCAGGTCGAACCCGACGTGCTCGTCCAGGTCGCCGGCCACCTGATCGCCGTCGAGGCGAAGTACCACGCCGGGTTCGGCCGGTACCAGGTCGAGGGGCGCGGGACCCTGCAGCAGCTGACGGTCCAGTGGTGCGCACTCTCCGAACGTGCCGCCGCGCAAGGGGCGCGCGCGACCGTCGTGGCGCTGACCACGGGGACGTCGGAGCCGGTGGACGTGGCGCGGGCGCGCGAGGAGCTCGACGAGCTGGTCGGGACGGGCAGCGCCGCAGGACGCCCGCAGGTCCGCTGGCTGCCCTGGCGCGCCGTCGCCGACCTCCTACGGGGTCTGCGGGACCTCGCGGTGCACGAACAGGCACTGCGCGACGACACGGTCGAACTCATGGAACGCAGGGGAGTAGCGAGGGTGTTCAACGGTTTCGACGTCACCGACTACCAGCAGGTCACCGACGCGCACCGCGTCGCGGCCGAGCGCCTCTACCCCGCGATCTCCACGTTCGTGCAGGAACTGACCGCCCGGTTGGAGGACGACGGGATCGTGTGGGGGTGGCCGCAGAAGGGCCTGTGGACCGCCGGCGGCCTGGGGTGGCAGCGGCCGCAGGAGTGGGCGCGCGACCACTTCGCCGCCGCCTACTGGCCCACCGCCTGGCCGCGGCGGACGACCAAGAGCGACCGCATCGCCCTGTACGTCCTCTTCGACTTCGTGCGCCCCGGCGTCGAGGTCGGCTACGTGCAGGAACCGCCCACCTGGGCCGCCGCGCAACGCTCCTGGACACCCCACCACGCCGACCTGGCGGCACAGCTCAACGCCCTCGACGGTTCCCCGTTCGCCCTGGTCGTGGACGCCGGGGACTGGACGGCACCCGCCGCCGAGGTGCCGGTCGGCGAGGTGTCCGCTGCGCTGCTCGGTCAGCTGAGCGCGTACAGCCACCTGCGGCTGGCGCGGCGGCTGGCTGTGGAGGAGGTCACCGCGCCCGACGTGGTACGGGAGGCGGTGCTGCAGGTGCGGGAGGCCGTCGAGGCGTGCCCCGCGTTCACGAAGATGCTCCTCGCCTCCGGTCAGCTGGCTGCGCCTTCGTGAGCCGCCCGCGTTGCAGGGCGCTGTGACGCAGGTTCCACCACGATCAGCGACGCCACCTGAGTGCCGTCAGTTCGAGCGGGGGGACCTCATCGGCTCCGCAACTGCTGCTCCATGCCCTCGACGAGCTTCTCGGCGTGCCGGACCATCGACGCCGCCTTCTGCGCGGTCATGTACGTGGTGCCGTACTGGGACGTCGTCTTGTCGGCCAACAGGCGGCGCAGTGAGGTGGCGAGCTCGTCGGCGCCACGGATGCTCCCGAGCACGCGAACGGCCTCATGGTGGTCCTGCCCCTGTGGGCGCTGGTGGAGGACGTGACCACAGACGGCGTCGCTGGCAGCGATGCCGGCCAGGGCGGCGAGGGCGCTCGCGACGCGGGGGAGGGCGGGATCGGAGGTGTCGTCCTCGACCATGCGGGCGACCTCGAGGAACTTCCGCGCCGCCTCGGCGCGCACCTGCACCTCCGCTGCCGTCACGGGTTGCATCCGGGGGCCGGGGCGGGGAGTCATCGAGGCGCCTCCAGGAGTCGTTGGATCGTGGGGCCGAGGATCGTCACGGCGTCCTGCTGCCACTCGGCGACGATGGGGTCGCCCGCGGCGACCGCGCGAGCGAGGTCGGTGTGACGGGTTGCGTAGACCTGGACCTCGTTGCCCGTCCACCGCTGCCCGCGAACCTCCAGGTCGGCGACGATCCGGTCGGTGGTGTCGTCAGCGGTGCCGTCGGGGACGACGAGGAGGAGGTCGATGTCGCTGTCCGCTCCCGCTTCTCCTCGGGCGAAGGAGCCGAAGTAGGCCAGCGAGACGTGCCGGTCGTCGGGGAGGTGCTGGTGCACCAGGGCGCGCAGCCGGTCGTCCAAGTCGGCCCGAGGGGTGAAGGCGGCGAGCGCCGCCGCCAAGGCGGGGTGGGCGAGGTGCTCCTCGTTGAGGCGGTACTCGCGCGCCTGCCCGACGCGGCGCGCTTCGACGATCCCCTGCTCGACCAGGCGGTCGAGCGCGACCAGGGTGCCCCGGTAGGAGCCGGTCGCGCTGACGCGGTGCACCTCGCGTCCGGTCATCGGAGTGGTGCGCCGCCAGAGGGTGTGGAGCACGGCGCCTTGAACGGTGGGGAACAGCGCGGAGAGAGGGTGGACCCAGTTCACGTCGCCACCTCCCCCGTCCGATGGAGTGCTTGTATGTGCACTTCAGTGCACATACAAGCACTCCACTGCACCCCGGTCCAGTGGTCGCTGTCGAGGGCCTGCTTCTGCCCTGTGGGAGAGCCCTTGCAGCCGTTCGAGTGCTCCGCCTGCTCCGTTCCGGTACCGCACCTCCGCCTGCTCCGGACTCGTGTCGACAACCCTCCACGTACCTGCCGCTCCACGCAGCAGGTTCTCGAGCAGCACGGGGAGGAGCGGTCGTGCAGGTCCAGTACGTCGTCGACTTCGACGTCCGCTCCCGCACGCACCCGACCGCGCCCGCCGTCCACGACGTGCTGCTGCGGCACGTGCAGGAGTGGCTGGAGAGCGGGCACGAGGGCGTGCCCGACCTGGCCGCCCTGCCCGCGGACGGCTCGTGCGCCCTGATCCGCCGGGGACCCCACCCCGGCTCGCCCGCCGCCGCCGGTCCTCGACAGCTGTCCTGGCACCGGGTGGCCACCGCGAGCAGCACCGCGCAGCGCCTCGACCTGCGGGTGCCCGTCCGGGGCGTTCCGGTCACCCACGTCACCGGTGTCACGCTCGCCGCTGGAGCCGACCACCCCACGGCGACGCTGCGCGTCGTCACCGGCCGCGAGTCGCACGGCGGCTGGATCGCCCCGACACCGCAGACGTTCCTGCGCCGCCCGGTGCTCGTGCGCCGCGTCGTCGAGGACCCCGACCTCGTGGTCTCCGCGTACGGCCGTCCGGTCGACGGCCGGCGCGCCGACGTCACCGGCCCCGCCGAGGCCGAACTGCTCGCCGGAGCGCTGCGCCGCACCGACCGGTTGCCGGTGCTGCTCGTCGCACCCGCCGAGACCTGGCACCTGGAGTTGGCGAACACCGCCGCGCTGGAGCTGCCGGGGCTGGCGAACGTCGTCTGCCTGCGCTCGCGCGGTGCCCGGGACCTCGTCGCCCGGCTGGGCCGCGGGCTCGACGTGCCCGTCGGTGGAGCGCGGCTGGTCTGGCCGCACCTGGAACCGTTGACGCACCCGGTGTTCGGCCCGGAGCGGATCGCGGCCCGGCGCGGTCTCGACGTCGTCGACGAGGTCCTCGGGACGATCGCGCCGCTGGCGGTGGTCTCCCGCGGCATCGACGTCGTGTACCGCACGACCGAGCGGGCGGCCCGCGCCCTGGCGCGCCTGGACGCCCAGCGCCGGCTGGAGGCCGCCACGGCCGCCGGGGACGAGCACCGGCAGGTCGACGCGCTGCGCGGCGAGCTCGACGCGGCCCGGTGCGAGATCGAGGAGTGGGTTCAGGAGGTGCACCGACTCGAGGACGAGGTCACCTCGCTGACGGTCGCCCTCGGCGGGCTCGGGCGGGTCCCGGCACTCCACCGCGTCCCCGACTGGGAGGACGCCCCGCCGCTGGAACCCGACGACGCCGGACCGCTGCTGGACTTCCTCGAGGAGCGCAGCGGCGGCCGGCTGCGCTTCACCAGCGGTGCCGCCCGCAGCTGGCGCAAGTCCGGGTACCTGCACCCGGACCTCATGCGCTCCGCCCTCGTGACGCTCGCCCGGGCCTCGGTGGCCTTCGCCGACTCCCAGGGCCGCATCACCGGTCGGCTGACGGACTGGTTCCGCGCGGAGTTCAGCCTCGACGTGGCCACGACCGACCTGGCCCTCAAGCAGTCCGGCCGCGCGAACTTCGAGTTCGAGGGCCACCGCCTCGACGGTGTCCCGCACGTCAAGCTCGGCGACGCCAAGAGCCTCCGTGAGTGCGGGCGCGTCTACTTCGCCCACCAGAGCGACCCGGCGCGGTTCGTCGTGCACCACGTCGGGGTGCACGACCTGTGAGCGCCGTGACGGCGGGAGCGTCCCAGGACGTCGAGGCCCGGCGCGCGCGTGCCCTCGCAGAGGAGTACCTGCGCCTCGCCGCGCAGCAGCAGCGGATCGTCCGCCGGCACGAGGCCGGCGGTGCAGGTGAGCGCAAGATCGGTGCGCTGCTGCAGCCCATGTCCAGCTCCGGTTGGACGCTGCTGGCCGACCGCCGCTGGCCGGGCACCCGGGCGGCCAACGTGGACCTGCTGCACGTGGGTCCCGGCGGAGTGCTCGTCGTCGACGTCAAGAACTGGCGAGAGGTGCACGTCGAGGACGGACGCCTGTGCCGCGGGCAGGAGGACGCGCACGACGACGTCGACAAGGTGCTGCGCATCGCGGAGCTCGCTGAGCAGACCGTCGCCGAGGTGGGGCTCGCGCCGCTGGAGGTGGTGCCGGTCCTCGTCTTCGTCGGCAAGGCGTTCGGGCCGCTGACCCTGGGCCGGGTCACGGTGATGGGCGAGAAGCACCTCGTGCCGTGGATCAACCGCCGCGGCGATCGCCTCGACGCCGAGAAGCTGCCCGAGGTGCTGGCCGTCCTCGAGCGCGACTTCCCGCCCCACGAGGACGCCGGCCCGGTCGAGATCAGTCCTGTCGTGGTACCGCCCGTCCTGCCGCTGCAGGCCGCCGAGGAGCAGCCGGAGCAGCAAGCCCTCTTCAGCGCCGAGGAACTCGAAGCGTCCCTCCTCGACGGTGCGCTCGCCGCCCCCATCGAGGACTGGATGGCGTTCCTGCACCCCAGCCAGGCCAAGCTCGTCCGCCAGAGCCGCAACGGCCCCGCCCGGGTGCGGGGCCCCGCCGGCACCGGCAAGACCGTCATCGGCCTGCACCGCGCCGCCTACCTCGCCGGCACCCGCCCCGGCCGGCTGCTGTACGTCTCCTTCGTCCGCACCCTGCCGACCGTGCTGGCCGCCACCTTCGCCCGGCTGGCACCCCAGCACGTCGAACGGGTCGAGTTCCGCGGGCTGCACTCGTGGGCGCGGCGGTTCCTCACCGAGCGCGGTGTGCGCCACCGCGTCGACCTCAAAGCCGCCGACACGTGCTTCTGGCGGTCGTGGGCGAGCGTGGGGCGCTACTCGGCGCTCGCCGAGGTTCCGGTGCCCGTGCAGTACTGGAAGGAGGAGATCGCCTCCGTCATCAAGGGGCGGGGGTTGACCGACTTCTCCGAGTACGCCGACCTCACCCGGGTGGGCCGCTCCACGCCCTTGAACCGCGCCCAGCGCGAGGCGGTCTGGCAGCTGCACGCGCACTACTGCGAGCTGCTGCGCTCCCGCGAGCTGCACGACGCGGCGGACCTCCTCTTCCTCGCGCTCGCCGAGGTGCGGCGGCGCCCGCTGGACGAGCCCTACGTCGCCGTCATCGTCGACGAGGTGCAGGACCTCAGCCGCGTCGGCGTGCAGCTGCTGCACGTGCTCGGCGGCGACGGCCCCGACGGGCTGCTGCTCATCGGCGACGGCCAGCAGGCCGTCTACCCGGGCGGTTTCACCCTCTCCGAAGCAGGCATCAACGTCCGCGGCCGCTCCACCGTCCTGGAGACCAACTACCGCAACGCCTCCCGCATCCTCGAGGCGGCCGTGGCCGTCGTCGCCTCCGACGCCTTCGGCGACCTCGACGACTCCCTCGAAGCGGGTGCTCGACGGATGGAGGTCGCCCGCGACGGCGGGGTGACCGTGCGCGTCGACGCCCCCGACGCGCGCAGCCTGGAGATGGCGCTCGTCCAGGCGGTGAACGACCTCGCGGCCTCGGGAGTCGGTCTCGGGGACTGCGCCCTGCTCACCGCCACCACCGCGGACGCGTCCCGGTACGCCGGTGTCCTGCGCCGCGCCGGGCTGCCGCTCGTGCCGTTGGAGGAGTACGCGGGGCAGACGTGCGGGCGGTTCAAGGTGGGCACCATCAAGCGGGCCAAGGGGCTGGAGTTCAAGCACGTCTTCCTGCCGGGACTGCGCGAGGGCGGGTCCGCTGCGAAGCCGGGGGAGTCGGAGATCGCGTGGCGGGAGCGGCTGGAGGTGGAGCGGCGAGAGCTGTACGTGGGGATGACGAGGGCGCGGGACAGCTTGTGGCTGGGGTTCCTCGGGTGAAGAGAGCGTCCGACATGATGAGGACAGCGGAAGACCGTGCGGTCTTCGGGACGAGGAGGTCGTGGTGACGCAGGACGCGGCGCACGAGGAGCGGGAACTGCGACAGTGCGTCATGGACCGCCTCACCCGCGCGGTCTCCGCCAACGGCGGCGTCATCAGCCGCGAGGAGCTGTCGGCGTTCGACCTCGGTGGCGGCACCACGCGCAGGCTCGTCGACGCCTCCGCCGGCATCTGGAACCCGAAGGACCTGAAGGCGACGCTCAGCATCGTCTCCTCGCCCGACGGCCCGTACGACGACCGAGACATCGACGGCGGCCTCTTCCGCTACGACTACCGCGCCGGGTCCACGCAGGGTCAGAACACCAAGCTCCGGCGGGCCATGGAACTCGGTCTGCCGATCATCCTCCTGCGCAAGATCGCCCCAGGTGTCTTCGTCCCCGTCTTCCCCGTGTACGTCGTCGAGGACGACCGGAAAGCTCACCAGTTCGTCATCGCCCTCGACGAGTCGCTGCGGTTCCTGCGCGACCCGCTGCACCCGACCACCGACGAGCGGCGCTACGCCGAACGCATCACCAAGCAGCGCCTGCACCAGCCGGAGTTCCGTGGCCGCGTCATCCAGGCCTACAGCACCCGCTGCGCCGTCTGCCGGCTCGCGCACGGCGAGCTGCTGGACGCCGCGCACATCGTCGACGATTCCGACGCCGAGCTCGGGCAGCCGGTCGTCAGCAACGGCCTGAGCTTGTGCACCCTGCACCACCGCGCCTACGACCACGGCTTCCTCGGCATCACGCCCGACTACGAGGTGCGCATCGACTCCGCGTTGCTCGACGAGGTCGATGGCCCGGTGCTGCGGCACGGGTTGCAGGAGATGCACCGGCAGCGTCTCCAGCTGCCGGCACGCCGCGCGGATCACCCCGACCCCGAACGATTGGCGTGGCGCTGGGAGAAGTTCGGCGCCGCTTCGGCCTGAGCGCGGTCGTCAACGAGGTGGTGCGGCGGGGGCCTGCACCGATGAACGCCATCCCTTCCACACCCGCGCCGACAGAGCAGGGCTCGAGCATCAGCGGCGAACAGGGGAGCTCGACGGCTCACCCTCACTGTCTCCCGCACGAAGGAAGTGAGCTGAGCGGCCGCGGCTCGCCCCTCGCTGAACGAAGCCGTCCGCCTCCAGCCGCTGCAACAGCGACAAGGACGCTTGCCCGGAGAACGTGGTGATGCTGGAGACCTCGCCACTGGTGATGCGCTCGTGCGACCGCAACCACGTCTCGACGAGCCGCCGGGCTCCGAGCGCGTCGGGCCGCCACCAGGTGAGGAGCCCTCGTCGCTTGGCGACAGCCACAGCGGTGGTGTCGCTCGTGGCGGCGGTGGTGAGCCCGGAACCGGCGGTCCACGTCGCCGTACCGGTCAGCTGCGCCACCGGCTTCCCAGCGATGGTGCACGTGCTCACCACGTCCAGCGCGTCGACGGCCTCGTCCTCAGGTACCTGGAGCAGTTCCGCGAGGGTGGTCGGGGTGACGAACCCGTCTCTGAGGAGGGCGTGGACGGCGAGCACGACACGGACGTCCTGCTGCCGCACCACCGGCGTCACCCCAGTCGTCACCGCGACGACCGCCGCGAGCGGGTGACCGCCGACGAGGCGAGCCCGCACCTGCGGGCCGGTCTCCTCCCGGATGCTGGGTGCCCGGTGCCCGAGGGCCACCATGTCGCGGTACATCCGGTCGACACCGACGCCCTGCCTCTCGACGAGCCCCATGGCTCGGGTGAGATCGGCGAGTGCCGGGTTCCTGGAGTAGCGCGCGGAGAGCACGGACCCGGCGGTCACCCCGCCGGCGAAGCCTCCGGGGGAGACGACGTCGAGGGTCGCGTCCTCCTGCACCCACGTGACGCGCACCGGGTCGGCAGGCAACCAGTCGCGGTGCACGACGGCGTTGAGGAGGACTTCCCGCACCGCCGGCCACGGCACGCGGCGCACCGAGGCGATGCGCAGTCCGGCCTGCTGGGGAACACCGGTGTCGAGGGCGTCGAGCCGCGTCTCCACCTCGACGAGCTGCTCGACGACGCTGAGGCCGCTCAGGTCTGGCGGGGGCAGCACGACACTGCCACCGGGGACGTCGAGGGCGACCAGTTCGATGATCGTGCGTGGTGAGGGGCAGAACATCAGGGCGCCGGCAGCGGTGAGGTGGCCGTCGGGGAGCAGCGCCCCCAAGCGCGTCAGGAGGTCCCGGGCGGGCAGATCGGCCAACATCCCCGGATCACCGGCGGTGCTGCGCAGCAGTCGCTGCACGGCCCCGACGGCACCGGGAGCCAGGTCCGCCGAGGTCCTCGTCGTGGTGGCCAGGAGGGGGTCGTGACCCTGCCGGCGCAGGCGCTGGGCCCACCACTCGGAGCGGTCGACGGGAGCGCAGGTGGCGCCGACGCGCCAGCGCAACCTGTCGAGGGTGTCAGCGACCGGCTCGCGGGCTTCCGCGACGAGGACGACGAGGACGCGCGTGCCGTCGGGGAGGAAGCGCTCGTCGACCGCGGGCGCCACGTCGATGCGTTCGCTGATGCGCTGACGCAGCCAGTCGCGGTCGGTGTCGGCGCCGATGAGGGAGCCGTCATCAGCGACGCCGATGATCAGCGCGCCTCCGCCGACGGAGTTGGCCAGGCACGCCACTTCGTCCGCGAGCTGCTCCGCCACCGCTTGGTTGCGCGGCTCACCGGGGTGGACGCGGCCGCCGGCCCCGCGACGACCGCGCTCCTCCTTGAAGTCGACCCTCTCCGTCTCCACTGCTTCCGCGGTCGCTCCCTGAGCGAGCAACGAGAGGGCTTGCTCGACCGCGGCGAGCAGGCGCCGACGGTCGTCCCACGCCTCACCGCCGGGCTGAATCGTCACCGCAACGCCCCCGCTCAGCCTTAGCTTGTGATTTCCGGCTCAGTAAATCACAAGCAACGTGACATCAGGTGTGGATGCTGGTGCTTCGCTCCAGTGATCCAGCTCGTCTGACAGGTCGATCGCAGCGGCGCAGGACACGGACCGCACGGTGGTCCGTAGGGCGGCGTGGAGGTGAGGCGACTCGCAGGTGTGGAGCGGCCGGATCGCGCCTTACCCTCACCTCGCTGCCACGACCGCCGCGCGTCTACCCGACTCCCGACTCCACCCCACCTCGAGGGCGACGACGTTCCGGGGGCGCACCTCCGTGATCGCCACCCACCCCGACGAGGTGCACGGCCAGCTCCTGCGGGCTCTGGACTGGAGGGCGCACAGGCCTGGACGGTGGGCTTGCAGTCGCGAGCGTCTGGTGCGACTGCTGCGGTGGCGTGTTCGGTAGGTCGTCCGTCCTCGCGAGCCCGTGCCCCTCCGTGCCTTCGCGCTCGTACCTGGTCCCGATACGGTGCCAGAGCACCAGTCGGCGGAGGGGGAGCATGGCCAGCGCAGCAGAGTTGCTCGAAGGCTTCACCCCGCCGACGCCGTTCACCGTGGACGTTCCCACCTCAGCCCCAGCAACGAAGGCTGTGCACGTCCTTCACGACGAGGACGGCACCGTCGTCTACGTCGGCCAGTCGGGCAACCTCCGGCAACGGTTGCGCAACCACTTCTCCGGCGGTTCCGTGCTGCGCGACCAGGTCCTCGCTGAGATCGATCCGGCGGTCCAGGACCTGCAGGAGGCCTTCGCGAAGTTCGCGATCTCCTGGCGCGAACTGGACGATCCGGCTGCCCTCAAGGCCCGTCTGGTGGAGCACCTGCGACCCCGCTACAACAGGCAGGATCGCCGTGGACCCGCGACGTGGTGGGTCAACCAGGGCCGCGCCTTCTCCGATGAGGCCCGCGTCGGTGTCGTCTTCGCCGGCCTCGGCGGCAACGCCGTCGCCCACCACCGCGACGTCGGCCGGATGACTGTCGGCGACACCGTCGTGCACTACTGCCGCGGGTACGTCGTGGCGCTCGGCCAGGTCGTCACCGAGCCGGTGCAAGCCCGCCGGCCCTACGGCCCCGTCGCCGAGCGCGACCACGGTTGGCTGACCCGCGTCGAGTACTTCGACCTCCCCGACGCGCTGCCGCTCACCGCTCTACCGGAGCGGTCGGCCAGTGACGGACCCTTCGACAAGAACGGCGCGGTCAAGCAGGGGTACCTCTTCCCGCTGACCGACGACTACGCGGACGCGATGCGCGGTCTCACCGAGTGGCCCGCGGGCTCACCCTGGTCGGGGCACGAGCGCAAGCACTGGCTGTTCCAGGCCAACCCCCGGCAGTGGGACATCGTGGCGAAGCTGCCGAGCATGCCGACCGGGCACGTGCAGGACTGGACCGTGACCCGCTACCGCACCGAGATGAAGCCGGGTGACGGGGTGGTGCTGTGGGCGTCCGGGACCGACGGTGGGCTGCACGTGCTGGGACGGCTCACGTCAGAGCCCCGGGTGCGACCGACCCCTGACTTCCGGCCCGACGACGCGGACCCCGAGGAACACCGCGTCGACTTCCGCGTCGTCCGGCACATCACCCCGCACATCACACGCACCGTCGCCAAGACCACTCCCGAGCTGGCCGACCTGGCGGTGCTGAAGCTCGCCAACGCGACGAACTTCAAGGTCACGCTCCCCCAGTGGCGGGCCATCCACGCACTCGTGCCCCTCGGCGATGTCCCGGACGGCACCGACTGGAGCGGCTTGCTGCACTGGGCTGAGCGCTTCGCCGAGACGATCGACCTCGAGGCCGAGGAACGGAGCTACAAGGTCCACGCCGCTCAGCTCCTGGTCGAGGCCCGGTCGTCCCTCAGTGACGGCAACGACTGGCAAGCACCGTTGCTCGCGGCCCTCAGAGCCACCAACACCTTGGGGTGGCGGACGACGGACCAGGTGCGGAAGTGGATCACTGCGGGCCCCGGATCCGTCCACGCAGCGCTCGACGCCCTGTGGTCCAGTGGCGATGTCACGACCGCAGTCGAGGACTTCAGCCGCTTCGTCCCCACCACGATCACGCACCCTGGGACGAGCGCGGCACTGGCGTCGTTGCTGCTCGGTGCCGTGGACGTCACGCGGTACCCGGTGTACCGGCTCAACGCGTTCCAGAAAGCGTACACACACGTGGGTTGGTCGCCCGAGAACAGCCCCGAGCCGGCCGCCCGCTACGCCGAGGCGCTGCGCTTCCTCGACGAGTTCCGAGATCGGTACAACGTCCGCGACGGCTCGAGCCTGCAGGACCGGCTGGACACCCAAGGATTGCTGTGGCGGGTGCTGTCCGGCGAGCCTCCGGAGCCGTGGGATCAGCAGGAGAAGGACGCCTACGCCCGGTTCGTCGGAGGAGGAGACGTGGAAGACCTCACTGAGCTGGTGACTCGCTTCCGCGAAGACACGGGCTACCCCACCGACATCGCCGTCCAGCGCGGCGTCGAACGGGAGGAGCTCGCTGTCGCGTTGACCCCGGAAGCACTCGCCGACCTCGACGTCGCCGCGTTGAACCGGTTGGCGGGTCCGGCCTACGGTTCACCCGGCCCCCAACCGGGCTTCAACGCGCTCCTGCAGAGCGAAGACGGCCGCATGCGAGTCGCCCGGACGCTGCAGCACCTGCTGCACGGTTCGGGGAACGTGGCGTCGCGACTCGAGGACTGCCTCAGCGGGGAGCACAAGTTGCCCAGGGTCGGTGAGGCGATCATGAGCAAGGCGCTCGCCGTCAACCAGCCCGACCTCTGGTTCCCCGGGTACGTCTCCAGCGGCAAAGCAGGCAAGCTGGCCGTGCTGGAGCTCCTGGGCAGGCCCGACTCCCGTGAAGGGTCACCGGCCGAGGTCGCGGTGCGGACGAACAACACGATCCGCCGGCTGCTGGAACCGTACTTCCCCGACGACCCCTGGGGCATGCAGGCGTTCTCCTGGTGGCTGCTGCACCGCGAGCACGTGCCCGAGTCATCACTAGCGGCACTCGCCGACGAGATGTACCTGACTGAGGACTTCTTGGCCGAAAGCGTTGAGCTCCTGCAGGACAAGGGGCAAGTCGTCTTCTACGGTCCGCCCGGGACGGGGAAGACGTTCGTCGCCCGCAAGCTCGCCGGGCACCTCGCGCCCGGTGGTGGCATCGTGGAGAAGGTCCAGTTCCACCCGTCCTACGCCTACGAGGACTTCATCGAGGGGTACCGGCCGCGGCTGTCCGAGAGCGGGCAGGTCACCTACGAGGTCGTCGACGGGCCGTTGAAGCGGATCGCCGCGCAAGCAACCGAGCGCCCGGACGTGACCCATGTCCTGCTCATCGACGAGCTGAACCGCGGGAACGTGGCGAAGATCCTCGGGGAGCTGCTCTTCCTGCTGGAGTACCGCGATGAGGAGATCCGGCTGCAGTACTCCGAGACACCGTTCGCCTTGCCGGCCAACCTCAAGATCATCGCGACGATGAACACAGCTGACCGCTCCATCGCCCTCGTCGACACGGCGCTGCGACGACGGTTCCACTTCGTGCCGTTCTTCCCCGACACCCCGCCGATCGACGGGGTGCTGCGACGGTGGCTCACGGACCAGGCTCCAGACCTGCTGTGGGTGGCCGACGTCGTCGACCGGGCGAACGCGCAGCTCGCCGACCGCAACCTCACCATCGGGCCCAGCCACTTCCTGCGCGCCGGGTTGACGGAAGGGGCGGTGCAGCGGGCGTGGACGTACTCGGTGCTGCCGTTCCTCGAGGAGCACTTCTACGGCGACCCCACCGCGCTCGAGCCGTTCGCGCTCGACCGGCTGCGCGCGGGTGGGTGAGCGGTCGCTGGTGCTCACCGAGCACCAGCTCAGTGACCCCGTCGAGCTGACGGTGCAGGAGCGGGACGCTGTGCGCAGCGCGGTCGACGGGCTGTCCGTGGTGCCTGAGGCGGGCACCACGGACACCTACCGGTTGACCTGCGGGTCGACGGTCGGCGTCGTCACGGTCGGCGACCTCGTGCTGGAGCTGCGGCCCAAGGTGGGGCTCGCTCCCTTGTTGTTCATGCTCGCCTACCGGTCGTCGCCGGCCACTTGGCGGTCAGCGACATCGCTGGCAGCGGACGCGACGTTGAGCGAGGCGCTCGTCGACCTCTTCGCCCGGTTCGTCCACGACGCGACACGTGGCGGTCTCCTGCACTCGTACCGCCGCGAACAGGACGCCCTGACGACCGTGCGCGGCCGGGTGCGGATGACCGACCAGATGAGCCGCCGTCGTGGTCTGGCGCTACCCGTCGAGGTCGAGTTCGACGAGTTCACCCCCGATGTGCTGGAGAACCAGATCCTCCGCTCAGCGGTCGACCGACTGCGGCGGTTGCCCCTGCGCTCGGAGACCTCCACTCGATCGTTGACGCGTCTGCACCACGTGCTGCACGGCATCTCACCGTTGCGGGGGAGCCGTTACGTCCCGGAGCCGCGGTGGACGCGGTTGAACGCCCACTACCGGCCGTCCGTGTCCCTCGCTTCAGCGTTGCTCGTCGGCGGTCTGGAGGCACGAGCGGGTGCTCACGCAGCCGCCGGGATCCTCGTCGACATGAACGCCCTCTTCGAGGACTTCGTGCGGACCGCGCTGCGGGAAGCGCTCGGAGTGAGCGAGCGGGAGCTCCCCTCCGGGCGTTCAGGACCGCGACACTGGCTGGACCTGGACCACCGGGTACCGCTGGAGCCGGACTTGACGTGGTGGCGCGGCGGGCGGTGCGTGTTCGTCGGGGACTGCAAGTACAAGCGGGCTCACGGGAGCGTGCCGAACGCGGACGTCTACCAGATGCTGGCGTACCTCACGGCGTACGACCTGCACGAAGGGCTGCTGCTGTACGCAGCCGGGGAGGCGGACGTGGAGGACGTGCGCATCGCGATCGCGAACAAGCGCGTGCGCGTGCGGACGGTGGATGTCGCGGGTGATCCGGAGTCGGTGCTGAGCGCGGTGGCGGACGTGGCGGAGGTGGTGCGCGCTCAGCATCAGGCGGGTTCGAGTGGGATCGACAGCGACCTGGCTACTTCAGCGTAGGCGGCCTGGCGGTGCGCAGCCCGAGCCGCCCGCACCTCAGGGTCCGGGTGGAAGAGGGCCTGGGGGCTCGGGCTGTAGGTGCGGACGACGGGCAGTCTCGAGCGGAGAGCGGGGTACCGCACCACGGCGTGCTGCCAGCACCGTTGGGCCTCGCCTCCGTGGAGCAGGATCACACGGAGGTCGGGGAGCAGATCGAGCAGACGCACCAGGGGCTCGCTCCCGGCCTTGACCTGCGTCGTCGAAGGAGCACCGTCGATCAGCCACGGGTAGGCGTTCCACAACACGATGGACCGGGTGTCGATGCCGACCCCGACGAGCAGCTCGGACATCGTCTTCGCCGTTTCGTCGTCGTTCTCGGTCGACAGGAAGCCCGAGCCGCCCCTCGCTGCAGTGGCCCGACCAGGGCTGCGCAGGACGAGGAGGGCCCGCGCGTCGACACCGCCGTGGTGCGGCGCGACGTGCGGCACCCATCCAGCGCCAGTCGCACGCAGCGCGTCGACGAGCTCGTTCACGGGGCGGACGTGCTCGGCGTACGAGCCCTCGCGTTGTCGAGTGCGGAAGAGCGGGTCCGCCATGCGTCTGGCCACGTCGACATCCTCCTCCGCGACCCGCGTGAACGCCGAGGTTCCTGAGAACGGGTGACGACGTCGCGCTCATCCTTCCGCGAGGTCGTGCGTCCGGGCACGATGGTGATCGTGGGCAGGGTGCATCTCAATGCCGGCGGCAAAGGGCCGCAGGAGATCCGGATGGGGTCCAGAGGGGCCAGTGAGCGCTTGCGGCCACCGGGTGACGACATCTCGCCGGTGCGGACGGCTGGCCGCGAGGGCGCTCGTGTCTGTGACGTGTGCCGCTCCACCCGTGGGGTGACCGTTCGAAGCGGCGAAGCGCTCTGCGCCTCTTGCCGCGACGACCGCAAGCTCGTCACCGAGGTGCGTCGACTCTGCCGGCGCGAGAGCTTGCCGCCCATCGGGGTCCCCGTCACCAAGGGGTCGCCGTACGAGAAGCTGCGCCGCGACGCGGCCGCCGCCAGTGAACGGCTGAAGGCGAAGAAGCCTGCGGGCCCGAAGGCGCGCGGTCGCACGACAGCGGCTGCGCGGAGCACCGCCCGGGTGTTCGCGGGCGCGGATCCAGCGGGTGTTCGGAGCTTGCAGGCGAGGAAGAAGGCGTTGGCCCGCCGCCTCCAGGAGCAGCTCACCCCTGAGGAGCGTCGCCGAGCACGGACGGAGTTCAACGCCGTCATGCAGGTGTTGACGGCACTCGACAGCAGGTAGGTGCGTCCCTGGAGGGGGTCGGCCGCTGGCGAACGAGAGGTGGACCGACCGGGTGAGTGGATCACCGGGGGGTGTGACGCTCCGTGGTGCCGGCCTCGACTGACGGGTGGACGTCTCGACGACCTCCTCAGGCTCGTGGCGTTTCGCTCCGAATCACTCCTGGTCGCTGTCTGCAGCGACTGAGGACCGTGGTGCCCGCCGCAATCGTCGACGGTTGTGCGGTGACACCCGAGGAGAGGTCGAACAGTGACGTACGTGTCGATCGTCGGTGCCGTGATCTCCCTGGTCACTGCCGTCTTCGCCCTGCTCGCTTGGCGTGCCGCCTCGCGCCATGACGTCGGTGACGGCGACCCGTCCGTGGGTCGGGGCCTGCAGGCGGTGCACACCCTGGTCGAGGGCGTCGCCGGCTCTCTGCGCGACGAGCACGACCGTCTCCGCTCGGCGCAGTCGAGCGGCTTCTCCGACCTCCGCACCTCGCAGGCCGGGGAGCTCGGACACCTCCGTCAGGAGGTGCAGGCGCAGATCAGCGGCGTCCAGGACCTCCTGCGGCGCAGCACCGCTGAGTCCGGTGCCACGTTGACCAGCTTCAGCGAACGCAGCGTCGAGCGGTTCGACCAGGCTCAGGAGCGGATGTCGCGCCAGCAGGCGGCGGAGCTGCAGTCGCTGCGGGAGGCCGTCGCAGAGCAGGTCAAGCAGCTCGTCGAGCGCTCGGACGCGCTTCGGCAGGAGATCAGGGCGGAGCAGCAGCGTGCGGCCGAAGCCGGGCGCCTGGCCGCTGAGGCGTTGGCCGCGTCGCAGAAGACAGCCATCGACGAGCTGCGGACCTCCCTCACCGAGCGGGTGAGCGACCTCGTCCAGCGCAGCGAGGCGGCGCGGGACCAGCAGGCCGAGGCTCTCCGCACGGCGGGTGAGCAGACGCGGCACGAGCTGGCCGGGTTCCGTGAGGAGCTCACCGCGACGACCGCCGGTCAGCGCCAGGCTCTCGCCGACCAGCAGGGGAGCATCACCCAGCGACTGGGTGAGCTCACCGCGACGATGACCCAGGAGCAGCACACCGCCCGTCGCGAGCTGCAGACGAACCTGCAGAGCATGACCGAGTCCAACGAGCAGAAGCTCGAGAGGATGCGGGAGACGGTCGCGGAGAAGCTCGACGCCACCCTCGGCGACCGCCTCAATTCCAGCTTCCAGCAGGTGACGAGCCAGCTGGAGAGCGTCCACAAGGGGCTGGGCGAGATGCAGACCTTGGCGCAAGGTGTCGGATCGCTCCAGCGAACGTTGACCAACGTCAAGACCCGTGGTGCGTGGGCCGAGCTCCACCTGGAGGCCTTGCTGAGCGATGTCATGACGCCGGACCAGTACCGCCGCCAGTGGAGGGTCGTGCCGGACTCCAACGAGGTCGTCGACTGCGCCATCAAGCTGCCCGGTGGCGAGGACGGCACGCCGGTCTGGTTGCCGATCGACTCGAAGTTCCCCACGACGTCGTACGAGCAGCTCCTGGCCGCTCACGAGAGCGGTGAAGGCGTCGACGCTGCTCAGAAGGCGCTGCTCGCCGACATCAAGCGCGAGGCTGCGTCCATCTCGCGCAAGTACGTCCGCGCGCCGCACACGACGGACTTCGCCGTCATGTACTTGGGGACCGAAGGGCTCTTCGCCGAGGTCGTCCGCCACGCGGGTCTCCTGCAGCTGCTGCGCAACGAGCACCGCGTGGTCGTCGCCGGCCCCACGACCCTCACAGCGCTGCTCGGGTCGATGTCCATGGGCTTCCGGACGCTCGCGATCCAAGAGCGCTCCAGCGAGGTGTGGCGGGTGCTCGGGAAGGTGAAGAGCGAGTTCGAGAAGTCGGGCGCTGTGTGGGAGAAGCTGGAGAAGCAGCTCCTGACGGCTGGCAAGACCGCGCAGAGCGCGGGCGTGCGTCACCGAGCCATCGCGCGGAGCCTGCACGACGTCGAGTCGACGGAGCTTCCGCCGAGGGAGCTCGGTGCCGACGCGCAGTTCACCATCGACACGCTCGAGGGCCGGGAGAGCCTGCAGGACTTCGACGAGTCCTTCGAGCTCGAGGAGGCCTCGACCACGGTGGCGGATACCACGATCATCCGCCAGTGGGCGCGGGAGAACGGACTGCCCGTCAGCGATCGTGGACGCCTGGCCGATGACGTCGTGCGCGAGTTCCACGCCGCCCAGGAAGGGCAGTCGGCGCAGTGAGCGACGTACTGCCCGATCTGGCTACCGTGCTGGCCTCGGCGCTCCAGGTGCCCGATCAGCTGGACCTCGCCCTCTTCTGTGCGGGCAGGAGGAAGGTGGCGCCGGTCTCACGATGAGCTGCAGACGCGGACGACTCCGCACCCCGCTCTCGAGCGAGCTCCCCGAGAGGGATGTCCGGAGCGAGTGGCACAGTGGATCGTGACGGCTCGCTCACCTCACGCTCGGGAGTGGTTGCCATGACTCTTGCCGGTGCCCGCGTCGAACGGCGAAGTGCTGGGCAGAAGGCACTCACCGGGGACGACGCGTTGCAGATCGCCTTCGACGCCCTCAGCGTCGACGATCTTCGCTTCGCGCAGCTCGACGCGTCGAGCTCGCTGGCTCTTCAGCTGCGATCCGTCTTCGGGGTCGAGGCCGAACGAGCCGTCTTGATGCTCATCCACGCCACTGCGGTGTCGTTCAGCGTTGAGCAGTACCGCCGGCTCCCCGTCCTGCGCCCCTACGCGATCCGCGATGGGCGAAAGCGCAAGGGGAGTGGAGGGTCGGAACTGTGGGGAGTCCCCGACGAGTCGGGCTACTTCAGCGATGACAACAGCTTGCTGAAAGCCCTCCCGAAGGGGATGGACATCGTCAGTGACGACCCGCGTCTCGTCGGTCGGCGAGTCACCACCGGGTGGACGTGCTGCCACGCCTGGAGGTCGTTGTCGACGGGAGCTCAGGCGTCGAAGCGTGGACTCTTGAACTCCTTCGTGCCCGTCGTGACGTGGTTGCCGACGTCGTTGGCGCACTTCACGGATCGAGAAGGCTCACCCGCTCAGGGATTGCTCAAGGAGATGGCCATGTCCTTCGTCTGCGCGGTTCCTGCACCGTTGATCCCCTACGTGGATCGAGCGTGGTCCTTGCTGGTGCCGGAAGGGGTCGAGCAGTCCCCCGTCTCGCCCCGGCACCGGTTCATGTTCTCCGAGAAGTTCGTCTCACGACGGGTGCAGAGCATCCGGGAGGTGGCGCAGCTCCTGGAGGACCCGCCGCGGCACCAGAACCCGAGGCTGCTCAACTCCCGTTACCGGCAGGGCGTGCTTGAGCTGAGCGGTGAGCGTCGGCACGCCTTGGCGGCGGCTCTGACCGGATACGCGGACGCAGTCGTTGCGGCACCTTCTTCGGCGGTGCGGGAGGGGAAGAGCCCTCCTTTCCCCGGATCCGAGAGCTGAGCGCCAGGTTCAGCGTGCCCGCGTCATCACAGGAATTGCCGCAGGTGCTCGCGCAGGGGTGGGTCGCAGACGTACACGTACGTCCCGAGGATGCCGCGGGTCAACAAGACGGCGTAGATGTTCTTGACGTACTGGAGCACGTCCTCGTCCGTGTACGTGATCCCACGTTTCGGGTTGTTCTGCATCCCCTTCTTGTCGTGGTAGTGGGAGCGGTCGAAGTAGATCCGCTCGGTTGCGGTGTCGAAACGCAGATCGAGTCCGATGATGACGGCTGCGGTGTTCAGATCGTAGCCCTGTGTGGTGTGGATCGAGCCTACTTCGTCGAGGGACCCGGGCGAGTTGATCCAGTCGACGTCCGTGCTGTTCCACCGCAGTTGTCGGCCGCCGATCGTGATGTCGAAAGCGTTGGGGTCCTTCCTGCTCGCCCACGGCCACGCGTACCCGGCGATCGTTCGTGCGAGTCCTGCCTCGGCGTCCCTCTGCGCGACCGCGGTCAGCATCTCGTCGAAGTCGTCGAAGAAGCGCAGGTCGTACCCAGGGAACGTCTGGTGTTCGGTGGCTGCGCCGTCGAGGACGCGACGGATGTAGTCGACGTAGTCGGCGCCGGCCCGTACTCGCATCTGCGTCGTCAGCGAGTAGTGCCGATCAACGGCCTTCGCGGTCGCGGTGAGGTCGTCGAGGGCTTCACGGGGGACGTCGGCTGGTCGGACCGCTTGAGCGGCATCCAACAGGTAGATCTGGTGCCTGCTCACGGCGTTGATCCAGTCCAGCTGGGTGAGGTTGAGGTCGTCACTGCCGAAGAGGTGCTCGTTGATCCGGGGGAAGAGCGCGTTCAAGGCTCCTGACGCGAGGCTCGCGCGCTGGTTGAGGCGATGCGTTTCATCGACGATCAGGAGGTCGAAGGGCGTCTTCGTCTGCGCGGCTTCGAAGGGGCTCATCACCATGGACGGCGCGAGGCCCGGTGTCTTGCCGAAGACGTTCTCGATGGACTTGCGCAGGGACTGCTGCGGCACCACCAGTCCGATGCGGAAGTCCTTGAGCAGCTGCGGGTACCCCTCCACGAAGAACTCCGAGAGGATGGAGTCCCCCTCCGCTGGCTCGCTCAGGTCGGCGTGCTGGATGTCGCTCAGCAGCTTGATGAGGTAGATGGCCACGATCGTCTTACCGGTACCCGGGTCGCCTTGGATGACCAGTCGACTGGGGACTTCCTCCTCCAAGTCGTTGAAGAGGCCATTCAGGATGTCTTCGACGGCGATGGCCTGCTCCGAGGTCAACGCCTTGAAGGGTGAGAGCTTGAAGAGGTCGGTGTTCTCGATCTCCTTCACCGAGCGGTTGAAGGCGCCCCGCTTCCGGAGCTCCTCGAAGATGTCCTCGAACGCCTTCTGGTAGCCCTGACGGCCGTAGTAGTCGGCATTGGTGACACCGTCGTTGCGGTTGAGCACTTCGTACTTGCCGTCACCTGCGAAGAGCCGGATGAGGTAGGACTCCAGGTCCAGGCAGACCGACTTGTTGAAGGTGGGGTCCACGACGACGCGGGCTCGGCGAACTGGCTTCTTCCCCGCCTCGAGGTGCTGCTTGAAGCGACCGGCGGCGTTCAGTGATTCACCGACGTATACCTTGCCAGGACCCTCGAGCGTGTACACGACCGGCCAGTTGCGGTGTCGTTCGTCGACCTGCGCCCATGCGGCGACGCTCTTGCCGTTGAACGGGACCTCTTCGATCTCAAAGCTGGTCATGCTTGGTGCTCCTGCCGCGGGCCTTGTCGACGGGGTACTTGGTGCGGGTCTCCTGGAGCTTGTCCAGGACGATCTCGTCCACGTCCAGGTCGAGCTTGTCCGCCAGCAGGTGGCAGTAGGTGAGCACGTCGGCGAGCTCGCTGCGGACCCGCTGGTGATCACCGTCCGGCGACCACTGGAAGCACTCCAGGAGCTCGGCCGCTTCGATCACGATGCTTTTGGCGAGGTTCTCGGGCGTGTGGAACTGGTCCCACTCCCGTTCGGCGACCATCGCGCGGATCTGCGCCATCACGCCTTCGTCGATCACCCGGGGATGCTAGTGCCCCGCACGACGGGCGAGGCTGCGCTGGCGGTCGTCGCCCCGGCCCACCGGCCGAGACACTCGTTCCGGCACCTCCTGTCGGTTGTCTGCGGCAAGATGCTGACGGGTCGTGAAGGGGGATGCACGTGGTGGAGACAGGGTCGGGACGCCGTCGAGAGATGGTCGGTCAAGTCAGCTCGCTGGTGGACTTCCTGCGGGCGTTGGCGACGATGGGCTCGGAGCCGGTGCGCGACGTCCAGGCGCAGCCGCACGTCCTCTGGTGGGAGGACCTGCCCGCTGAGATCAGCGTGGACGCCACCGCCGGTCCTGGATCCCGCCTGGCCACCTTCCCCGCGCTGGCTGCCGAACCGCCCCCGGCCCTTCCCGCGGTGCTGGAGAGCTGGGTGGACCCGTCTCGTCTGACGGACTCCTCCGCGCCGGTCCCGCTCCTGGTGGACCAGACGGCCCAAGATCCCGACGCGTCCGACGGCTTCGTCGGCGACTCGCAGGTCCGGCGGGAGTACGCCCGGTGGAGCAGCGAGTGGCGCTCCTGGGCTGAGCGCGACCGTCGCTCCGCACCGGCGCGGCGTTGGTACGAGGAGCTCAGCGGGGTGCACCGCCAGCTCTCGCAGCAGGACGACCAGTTCGAACTGGTCCTGCAGACGGGGCTGCTGTCTTGGCTCCCGGAGGACGGCGAGCGGGTGCGCAACCACCTGCTGAGCACTCGGTTGTCGGTGGACGTCGATGCGAGGACCGGCGCGCTGGCCCTCCTCGTGGCGGACCCCGCGGGCACGCGGCTGCACGACCGGGACCTGCTGGACGGCCTGGCCGGCTTCGACGGAGCCCGCGCGGAGCCAGCCCGGGCGACGGTCCGCGCAGGGTTGGACCTCCCCCTCGACGACTCCGTCCACGAGGTGCTGGAGCAGTGGCGGGCACTCGCGCTGCCCTCGTGCCGGGCGTACGCCAAGGACGTGGAGGCTCCTGCGGACGTCGAGGCCGTCCCCGCACTGCACTTCGCCCCGGCGATCGTGCTCCGCCCGCGGGGCCGCGCGAGCCTGCTGGCGTACTACGACCGGATGTCCGAGGCGCTGCAGGGGGCCGATGCCGAGGCTCCGCTGGGCCTCGTCCAGCTGCTGGAGTCCATGGAGCCGCAGGAGCGGCTGTCGTGGTTGGAGTCCGAGGGCGGCACCGGTGCGACCATCGCGGCCGACCCCCTCTTCCCGCTCCCGGCCAACGACGAGCAGCGGAAGATCATCGAACGTCTCGGGCGGGACACCGGTGTCGTGGTGCAGGGGCCGCCGGGGACCGGCAAGACCCACACCATCGCGAACCTCGTGTCCGCGCTCGTCGCGGAGGGACAGCGCGTTCTGGTGACCAGCCAGAAGGCGCAGGCGTTGAGCGTGCTGCGCGAGAAGATCCCCGCGGACGTGCGCGAGCTGTGCGTCTCGATGACCGACCAGGGGCGTGGTGGGTCGGCGGAGCTGTCCCGCAGCGTGAACGCCCTGGTCGACCGGCACGGCCAGTACGACGCGGTGAGGTACGCCACGCGGATCGCGCAGCTCGGGGCCGAGCGGGCCGCGGCGCGGTCCCGGCAGGCGACGCTGATGGAGGACATCCGCTCGCTGCGGGAGGCGGAGACCTACGCCCACCCCGAAGGCACCGTGGCGGCCGGCTACGGCGGCACGCTGGCGGCCATCGCGGCCCGGCTGCGGGAGCGGGCGGACCGCTACGACTGGATGCCGACACCCGTGCCGCAGGCCGCTCCCGCTCAGCTGCCCGTGGACGCCGCGGCGGTGGGGGAGCTGGTCCGGCTGACGGCCTCCGCGACACCGGAGCGGCGAGCCCGTACCGCGCAGGTCATCCCTTCCGTCAACGACCTCCCGACCCCCGAGCGGGTGGCGTCCCTGGTGGCAGCTGAGCAAGCCACCGCCGCGGCCGCCGGCGCTGCGGTCTCGGACCTGGTCAGCGCGATGGAACCGGTGAGCCGGGACGTGCTGGCACAGCTCGAGCACGAGAACGAGGTGGTGCGCACCACGTTGGCCGGTCTGTCCCGCGGTGACGCCGGGGACGAGTGGCAACGCCGGTGCATCGACGATTCCCTGCGCGGACGCAACACCTCGCTGTGGCAGGGACTGCACCAGGTGTCCGGCCGCGCGGAGGACATGAACCGGGCGCTCGACGGCCTCGCGCTGCAGCGCGTCGTGCTGCCCGACTTCGAGCCCAGTGGCCCGGAGGGAATGGCGGCGCAACTGACGGCCGGTCGCGCTCTGCGCGCGCACGCCGCCGCGGGCGGGAAGATCCGCGCGAAGGGCATGTTCCGCTCGGCGCCCGAGAAGCAGGCGGAGCGACTGCTGGCGGCGACGGTCAACGACGTCGCACCGAGCACCGTCGAGCAGCTGGACGTCGTGCTGACCCAGCTCGCCGTCGAGGTCGACGCGAGGGAACTCATCGCGCGGTGGGCCGACGTCGGCCACGAGGTCCTGCCCAACGCCTCGGTGCGCTTGACGGTGTCATCCCTGGTCGACGCGCACCACGCGTTGTCCCGTGCCTCCCGGGCACTGGAAGCTATGAGCGCAGTGCGTGAGCTGCTGCGCGGCGCCGGGGTCACGCTCGCCCTGGACTCCCGCGAGGAGTGGACGGCCTTCGCCGACGCCCTTCCCGGTGTCGCGGCGCAGCTGGACGCGCAGGCGGCACGACGTGCCGTCGAGGAGTTGCTGGACGACGTGCAGCGCATCGCTGCCGTCGACCGTGCAGCGCCTGAGTGCCGTGCCCTGGCGCGGGCGGTGGCGTTGCGGGACGTCGCGGGCTACGCACAGGCTCACTCGGCGCTCGCGGACGCGGCGGTGGAGGCGGCGAGTCAGCGACGCGCCGACGAGCTGGCGCGTGCGGTGGAGGCGAACCACCCGGGTCTCTCTGCGCTGATCGACGCGTCCGCCGCCGACCCTGCGTGGACCACCCGCCTCGGTGACCTCGAGGGTGCGTGGGCGTGGGGCAAGGCGTCGACCTTCTTCCAGGATCAGCGACGCCCGGGCCGGGAGGCCGTGCTGGACCGCCAGCTCGCCGAGGTGACTGCGTCGATCGGCTCGCTGACGGGGCAGTTGGCGGCCGAGAAGGCGTGGGATGCGACGTTGTCGCGGATGACCGCGCGCCAGTCCCAGGCGCTGCGCGCTTACCAGAGCGCCACCCAGTCGCGCGGCGCCGGGACCGGGAAGTTCGCTCACCGTTTTGCGCTGGCCGCCAAGGAGGCGATGACGCAGGCGCGAGGAGCGGTGCCGGCGTGGATCATGCCGCTGGCTGAGGTGCTGGAGACCGTGCCGCCGGACAAGAACTCCTTCGACGTCGTCATCATCGACGAGGCTAGTCAGGCGAGCATCGAAACGCTGTACCTGCTGTGGTTGGCGCCGCGGGTCATCGTCGTGGGCGATGATCGCCAGTGCGCCCCCTCTCAGGTGGCGATGGGAGCGTTGCAACCCATCTTCGACAAGCTGGACACCTACCTTGCCGCGTTGCCGAACTACTTGCGGGTGTCCCTCACACCCAAGGACAGCCTGTTCAGCCTGTTGACGACGCGTTTCGGTTCGGTGATCCGGTTGCGGGAGCACTTCCGCTGCATGCCGGAGATCATCGACTGGTCCTCGCGCGAGTTCTACGCGGACGCACCGCTCGTGCCGCTGCGGCAGTACGGCAGTGACCGCCTCGCCCCGCTGAGGGTCCGCTACGTGCAGGGCGCCCCCAGCGAGGGCGAGAACGCGAAGCTCCGCAACCGCCGCGAAGCGGCGGCCATCGCCCAGCAGGTCGCGGCCTGCATCGCCGACCCCGCGTACGCGGGCAAGACCTTCGGTGTCGTCGTTCTGCAGGGCCAAGCGCAGGTGGACGTCATCGAGCAGAAGCTCCGGCAGGTCGTTCGCCCGGACGTGTACGAGCAGCGGAGGTTGCGGGTCGGTACGCCCCCCGACTTCCAGGGTGACGAGCGGAACGTCATCATGCTCTCGCTCGTCGTCGGACCGAACCGCACCAACACTGCGCAGACGTCCGAGGAGGCGAAGCGGCGCTACAACGTCGGAGCCAGTCGTGCGCAGGATCAGATGTGGCTGTTCCACTCGGTGACAGCCGACTCCTTGAAGCCAACGGATCTGCGGCGTTCGCTGCTCACCCACCTGAGCGACCCGCCGGCTCCGCGTTCCGCAGCCGACCTCGGCAACGTCACCCCCGACGTGCGGCACCCGGTGTTCGACTCGCTCTTCGAGCAGCGCGTCTACCTCGCCATCCGCGAGCGCGGCTACCAGGTGACGCCGCAGTGGGAGGTGAACGGCCGTCGCATCGATCTCGTCGTCACGGGGGCCAAGGGCCGTTTGGCGGTGGAGTGCGACGGGGAGGCGTGGCACTCCAGTCCGGAGCAGGTGGCCAGCGACGTGTACCGCGAGCAGGAGCTCAAGCGTGCCGGCTGGCGGTTCTGGCGAGTGCGGGACAGCGAGTTCAACTGGGACCGGGACGCTGCGCTGGAGAGCCTGTGGTCGACGCTCGAGGAGCGCGGGATCCGCCCGCACGAGACGACCACGGACGATGAACCGCACGTGGCCGTGGTGGCGGACGTCGTACCGACCGTCCAGAGCGATCCCATCGTCGAGTTGTCAGCAGCGCCTGCTGCGGAGACCACGTCATCGGCTGGCGTGCAGACGCTCTCAGTCACGCCGGCAGAGGTGCGGGCATGGGGTCGTGAGAACGGGTGGCCGGTGGGGGAGCGGGGTCGACTCCGGCCGGAACTCATCACCGCGTACAGAGAGGCTCACGAAGAACTGTCGAATGATAGTTGAACTTGCTTGAGAGTGGTTGAGTGCTTGCGTTGTAGTGGCGCAGCAAGAGTGAGGGCGGCCGGACGTATCGGCGCGCAGCGATTTCGCGAGGAGGCTCCATGGCAAGCTTGGGCGCGCCCTTTACCGGGTACGGCGACGACATCATTCAGTTCACCCCCGATCTCGAGGGGTCCAAATTCTCAGTATCCGGGGCGATAGTGCAGAGGGTAACTTGGCAGTCTGGACGCTGTCGCCTGACTTGAGTCAACTAGAGCTAGTCGTGAATACAATAGGCATGTACTCCGGTACGTGTGTAGCGGGCCTGCAGGGGCCAATCGGCGCCATCCAAGTACAAGCAGATGGACCTTGGACTCTGAGATTCCTCGGCCCTGAGGATCTGTCGATTTTAAGCAGCAATGAACGCGGCTTTGGAGACTCTGTGCGGTTCATGGGCGCAGATCTGCAGCCGACGGTATCCGCCCAGATTGTACAAATAGAAGCGCGTGGTGACGGAAACTTCACTGTGTGGGCGTATGGAGGATCCGCTGATCTCCTCGTCAACGTCATCGGTGCGTACTCCGGAACCGTGGTGGTGCCCCGAGACACGCAGTTCCTCGCCATCACATGTAACGGCTCGTGGTCCCTAACATCGCGCAGCTAGTCGGTCACCACCATCGTGGCCGGTCAGGCCCTACGCACCCAGCATCTCTGGCTCCTGGCCGAAGCAGCTGCTCATGGCGCTTCAGACAAGGGCTCATCGATGTGCCTGACTTGTCCCCCCTCCGCCGCAGCGGAAAGGGTAAGACATGTACCGCACTGACGCCTGGTGCTCGGCGATGTACTGTCAGCTCAATGCGTGGGGCATTATGGTCCGAGTCGGGGGAGAGGGCTGTGGCGCGCGAAGGCGACGTGGCGTCCGCGCAGCTCGAGGAGCTTGTCGCGGGGACGCTGGTGCGCGGGGTCGTCCCGGAGGGGCCGGTCACCGTGATCGCGGTGGACTGGCACGGGCCGGACGCTCTGACGCTGACCTACAAGGCCGGGACCCGGCTGGACCAGACGCTCCTCTACCGCGCCGACGAGGCGCGACTGCGGATCCCCGCGGGGCCGTCGGCCTGGACCTTCGACGGCGACGCCGCGGACTTCCGTCTGGCGGCCGAGTGCCTGCGCGTCCTGCGCGCCGGGCGGCACGAGCCGATGCAGGCCGTCAGCTCCAGCGACGTCGACCCGCTCCCGCACCAGATCCGCGCGGTCTACTCGGAGCTGCTGCCCCGCACCCCGCTGCGCTTCCTGCTGGCCGACGACCCGGGCGCGGGCAAGACGATCATGGCCGGGCTGTACGCCCGGGAGCTCCAGCTCCGGGGCGCCCTCGAGCGGTGCCTCGTCATCGCCCCCGGCTCCCTCGTCGAGCAGTGGCGCTCGGAGCTGTCGCTGCGCTTCGGGCTGGACTTCGCCCTCTTCGCGCCGAGCGCCCAGGAGATCGCTGACGGGACGGCCTTCCGCCACGCTCCGCTGGCGATCGCGCGGATGGACCAGCTGTCCCGCCGCGAGGAGCTGCTCGACCTGCTGGAGCACGAGGACTTCGACCTCGTCGTCGTCGACGAGGCGCACCGGATGTCGGCGTCGTACTCCGGGGCCGACGTCAAGGCCACGAAGCGCTACGCCCTCGGGCAGCGCGTCGCCCGGGTCGCCCGGAACCTGCTGCTGATGACGGCGACCCCGCACGCCGGCAAGGAGGACGAGTACCAGCTCTTCCTCGCCCTGCTGGACCCGGACCGGTTCGAGGGCAAGTACCGCCCCGGCGTCCACACGAACGACACGACCGGGTTGATGCGGCGGCTGGTGAAGGAGGAACTGCTCACCTTCGAGGGGAAGCCGCTGTTCCCCGAACGCATCGCCGAGACGGTCCCGTTCGACCTGTCCCCGCTGGAGGCCCGCCTCTACGTCGACGTCACGCGCTACGTGCGTGAGGAGATGTCGCGCGCGGAGCAGATCGCCGCGGACGGCGACGTGCAGCGCTCCCGCACCGTGGGGTTCGCGCTGACCGTCCTGCAGCGTCGCCTGGCCTCCAGCCCGCTGGCGGTGCTGCGGTCGTTGCAGCGTCGCCGCGACCGCTTGCAGGCGAGGCGCGACGGCCTGCTGTCGCCGGTGGAGGAGGACGCCCAGCAGCGCATCGCCGCGGCGATGGCCGAGGCCGACCGCGATGTCGACGAGGACTACGACGCCGACGAGGTGGAGACCGTCGAGGAGCTCGTCGTCGACGCCGCGACCGCCGCCCGTACCCGCGCGGAGCTGGAGGTCGAGATCGCCGTCCTGGACCAGCTGGTGGAACTGGCCACCGACGTCGAGCGGTCGGGGAACGACTCGAAGTGGACGAGCCTGCGCTCGCTGTTCGCCGCCGAGGGGCTGACCGGGGGGCTGGGGTCGCGCAAGCTCATCGTCTTCACCGAGCACCGTGACACCCTCAGCTACCTCGCCGAGCGGGTCCGTGGGCTGCTGGGCCGCGACGACGCCGTCGTCACCATCCACGGCGGGGTTCCCCGCGAGGAACGGCTGACCGTCCGCGAGCGCTTCACCCACGACTCGTCGTGCCAAGTCCTCGTCGCCACCGACGCCGCGGGTGAAGGCCTCAATCTCCAGGCCTGCCACCTGATGGTGAACTACGACCTGCCGTGGAACCCGAACCGGCTGGAGCAGCGGTTCGGGCGCATCCACCGCATCGGGCAGCGCGAGGTCTGCCGGTTGTGGAACCTCGTCGCCCACGAGACCCGCGAGGGTCAGGTGTTCCAGCGGCTGCTGGACAAGGCCGAGGAGCAGCGCAAGGCCTACGGCGGCCGGTTGTTTGACGTCCTGGGCTCCGCGTTCGCCGACCGGCCGCTGCGTGAGCTCCTGGTCGAGGCCATCCGCTACGGCGACGAACCGGAGCGTCGGGCGGAACTGGAGCGGGTCGTCGACGCGCAGGTGGCGGACGGGCTGGCGGAGCTGGTCGAGGAGCGGTCCTTGCAGTCGGGCCGCCTCGACGAGGACGTCGTGGCGGCGTTGCGCCGTCAGATGGACGAGGCCCGGGCCCGCCGGTTGCAACCGCACTACGTCGAGCGGTGCGCGCAGGCGGCGCTGAGTCGGTTGGGTGGACGGTTGGCGCCGCGGGAGCGAGGACGGTTCGAGGTCCCCAACGTGCCGAGCGCGGTCCTGTCCGCGGCGACCGCGCCGGGGCGGGCGGTGAGCGCCCGGTACGGGCGGGTGACCTTCGATCCCGCTCGAATCGCGCCCGAGGGGCAGGACCGGGCGGAACTGCTGGCACCGGGGCACCCGCTGCTCGACGGCCTGCTCACCGCGACCCTTGACGATTTGGGCGCGGTGCTGACCCGCGGTGCCGTGCTGGTCGATCTCTTGGACGGCTCGACCGTGCCCCGCCTCGTCGTCGCGGTCGAGGAGGAGGTCGTCGACGGCACTGGGCGGACGGTGAGCCGCCGGTTCGCGTACGTCACCCTCACCCGGGACGGGCAGTCGGTGTCCTCTGGCGCCGCCCCCTACCTCGACCTCGAACCGCTACCCGACGCTGCGCGCCCGGTGGCGGCCCGGGTCCTCGCCGAACCCTGGCTGGTCGGGGGCGTGCAGCGGACGGTGACGTCGTGGGCGGTGCAGCAGAGCCTGCCGCAGCACGTCGCGCAGGTCGAGGATCGGCTGGGCCCGCAGGTGGAGCGCACCCGCGCGGAGGTGACGAAGCGGCTGCAGCAGGAATCCCTGCACTGGTGGTCGCAGGTCCCGCGGATCGCCGAGGACGAGGCGGCCGGCAAGAAGGTCCGCATCTCCTCCCGCACCGCCCGCCGCCGCGGGGAGGAACTGGACGCCCGGCTGGAGGCGCGGTTGGTGCGGCTGGACGCGGAGGGCCGGTTCGCCGCGAAACCGCCGGTCGTCACCGCCGCCGCGCTGGTCCTGCCCGCGGGGCTGCTGCCGCGAGTCGGGTCGATTCCGGTGGACACCACGGTGTCGGAACGCCGGGCCGTGGACGCGGTGCTGGCCGCCGAGCGGGCGCTGGGCCGCAGGCCGACCGAGATGCCGCACAACAACCCCGGTTACGACGTCGAGTCCCTCGACGCCGACGGGCGCATCGTCTTCATCGAGGTGAAGGGCCGCGTCGCGGGCGCGGAGGACTTCGTCGTCACCGCCAACGAGGTCCTCACCGGCCGCAACGCGGACCGCTACCGTCTCGCGTTGGTCGAGCTCTCCGACGCGGGGGAGTCCGTGCGCTACCTGTCCGACCCGTTCGCGGGGATCGACCTCGGGTCGTTCGCGGTGACCAGCGTGCGGGCGTCATGGGCGAAGGAATGGGCACGGGCCGGGCCACCGCACTGACAGCCCTCTTTCGTTCCCATCCCTGGAGTTTCTGCCATGCCCGAACAGCCCGTCCGCCGCAAGCTCATCGAGGTCGCCCTGCCGCTGGAGGCGATCAACAAGGAGTCCGCACGGGAGAAGTCCATCCGCCACGGGCACCCTTCCACCCTGCACCTGTGGTGGGCGCGGCGGCCGTTGGCGGCGGCGCGGGCCGTGCTGTTTGCGCAGCTCGTTGACGATCCCTCGTCGCACCCCGAGCTGTTCCCCACCGAGGCCGAGCAAGAGGTCGAACGCAAGCGCTTGCACGCCCTCATCGAGGAACTCGTTGTCTGGGAGAACGCCGGCGATGAGAAGCTCATGGCCAGGGCCCACGCCGAGATCGTGAAGTCCGCCGGCCCGGACGGCCCGCCGCCGATCCTCGACCCGTTCGCCGGGGGCGGCACGATCCCGTTGGAGGCGCAGCGGCTGGGGCTGGAGGCGCATGCCTCCGACCTCAACCCCGTCGCGGTGCTCATCAACAAGGCGCTCATCGAGATCCCGCCCAAGTTCGCCGGGCAGGCACCCGTCCACCCCGACGCGCCGCCGTCCAGCCACTGGCCCCGGGCGACCGGGCTTGCCGAGGACGTGCGGCGGTACGGGCAGTGGATGCGTGACGAGGCCGAAAAGCGCATCGGGCACCTCTACCCGAAGGCCGACCTCGGGAACGGCGAACAGGCGACCGTCATCGCGTGGATTTGGGCTCGGACCGTCCAGTGCCCCAATCCGGCGTGCGGGATCCAGATGCCGCTCGTGCGGTCGTGGTGGTTGGGGAAAAAGAAGGGCAAGGAGGCGTACGTCGTTCCCGAGGTCGTGGACGGGGAGGTGCGGTTCAGCATCGGGCGGGACCCGAGCCGGGCGTCAGTGAAGGCTGACGACGGAACGACGGAGCGCCGGGGCGCAACATGCGTCGCCTGTGGTGCCTTCGCAACGCAGGTGTACCTGAAGGCGGAAGGGGTCGCCAACCGTATGGGGCAAAGGCTTTTGGCGACGGTCGCGGCGGGCAAACGATCACGTGTTTACCTTGAGCCTGATACCGCTCACGAGCAGGCGGCAAACGTGCCCCGGCCGGGGAACGGCCCTCAAGCTGACATGTCGACGAACCCCCGTTGGTTTTCGCCTCCGGGTTACGGAATGACGGCGTTCGCGGACCTCTTTACCCCCCGCCAGTTGACTGCGCTTACGACGTTTAGTGACCTTGTGGGCGAGACGCGTACGCGAGTCCTTGCCGACGCCCGCGTCGCCGGGCTAACCAGTGATCCCCACTTCGCCGAAAGCGGATCAGGTGTCCAGGCGTACGCCGACGCCGTGGCGACCTACTTGGGCCTCGCGGTCAGTCGTACGGCGGACCTAGGTAATTCGCTCGTCACATGGTCCAACTCACGAGACCAAGCTCGCAACCTTTTTGCTCGGCAGGCCATACCCATGGCGTGGGACTTCGTTGAAGTTTCCCCATTCGCACGCGCGGCTGGAAGCGTTGAAGTCTCCATTGAAACGGCTGGGGAAGCCCTAGAGACTCTGCCGGCGCGGCGGCCGGGCATCAGTAGCCAGGCGAGTGCTGCGGTTCGCGAGTTGACCGAGCTCGTCTCTACGGATCCTCCCTATTACGACAACATCGGCTACTCCGACCTGTCCGACTTCTTCTACGTGTGGTTGCGTCAGTCCCTGCGTGCTGTTCACCCGGAACTGCTGGGGACGCTCTTGACGCCAAAGGCGGACGAGTTGGTCGCCAACCCCTACCGCCATGGTGGTCGAGACGGCGCTCGGGACTTCTTCGAGGACGGCTTCACGACGGTCTTCGCTCGCGCTCGCAAGTCTGCGTTGCCTGATTACCCGATCACCGTCTACTACGCCTTCAAGCAGTCGGAGTCGGACGTCGCCGGTGAGGCGTCGACCGGCTGGGAGACCCTCCTGGAGGGGATGATTCGCTCCGGCTGGTCCATCACCTCTACGTGGCCGCTCCGGAGTGAGCGGACGGGACGCATGATCAGCGTCGGTACGAACGCCCTCGCCTCCTCAATCGTCCTCTCCCTCCGCCCCCGCCCCGACGACGCCCCCGTCACCGACCGCCGCGGTTTCACCGCTCTCCTGCACCGCGAACTCCCCGACGCCCTACGTACTCTCCAACAGGGCGCGATTGCTCCCGTCGATCTCCCGCAGGCTGCGATCGGCCCGGGCATGGCGGTGTTCTCGCGCCACGCCCGCGTCCTGGAGGACGACGGCAGCACCATGTCCGTCCGCGCCGCGCTGGTCCTGGTCAACGCCGTGCTCGACGAGGTCCTCAACGAGCAGGAGGGCGACTTCGACGTCGACACCCGGTTCGCGATCGCCTGGTTCCGCCAGCGCGGGTTCGCAAAGGGCCCGTACGGCGACGCGGAGCAGCTCGCCTCGGCGCGCAACACCTCCGTCGCGCACATGCACCGCCTCGGCATCGTCAGCAGCGGCGGCGGTGAGGTCCGCCTGCTCGCGCCGACGGACCTCCCGCAGCCGTTTGCGCCCAGCAAGGGTCAGCGGGTCACGGCGTGGGAGTACGTGCTGCGCCTGGCGCACGCTGTGGCGGAGGACGGCATCCCCGGGGTGGCGCAGGTCATGCGCTACGCCGACCAGGTCACCGGGTCCGACGTCGCGAAGGAGCTCGCGTTCCTGCTGTTCTCCCTGGCCGAAAGCCGGGGGATGACCGAGGTGGCGATCCAGTTCAACGCCCTCGGCACGGCGTGGAACCAGGCCCAGCCGATGGCCCAGGCCGACCCGCTCCCGACCCAGGGCGCGTTCGACTTCACCGACGAGGACTGAGGACCGTGGCCGCCAGCAACCGCAACCGCATCGACCGGGGCTTCGAGCTCCTCAGCGAGGGGCTCGACGCGTACATCTTCCGCGTCCTCGACGGCGACGTCCCGAACCCCGAGGATTGGCCCAAGCTGCTCCAGGTCAAGGACACCGCCCGGCACGGTGGTGCGCCCCGCAAGATCGACCGGCACGACCCGCAGGCCCAGCTGCGGCTGCTCACCGAGAGCATCCCCGGCCCCAGCGGGCCCGGGTGGCGGCCGTTCGAGGCGCAGCTCGGTCACCTCGGCAAGGGGTACGCGAGCGAACTGCGGGAGTGGCGCAACCAGCACAGCCACTTCGCCCCGGCGTCCTCCGAGGACGCCCAGCGCGTCCTTGACAGCGCGGAACGCCTGCTGCGCGTCGTGGGGGCCGTCGGACAGGCTGAAAGCGTCAAGCAGCTGCGGATCGAGATCCGGCAGGCGCAGAACTACGAGGACCAGCGCCGCGCCCGCGATGCCGCCCGCGCGGCCCGCGAAGCGGCCCCGGACCTCACCAGTGCGGGGTTGCCGGCCTGGCGGACCGTCGTGCAGCCCCACCCCGACGTCGCCGCCGGTAATTTCCGCGCCGCAGAGTTCGCTGCCGACCTTTACACCGTCGCTCGCGCCAACCGCGGGGACCAGCGCGCCGACGCCGACGCCGACTACACCGACCCCGTGCAGTTCTTCCGCCGCACCTACCTCACCGAGGGCCTGAAGCAGCTGCTCACCGGGGCGGTGGACCGGGTGACGGGTGACCGCAACGCCGCTCCTGTCGTCAACCTGCAGACGAACTTCGGCGGCGGCAAGACCCACTCGATGCTGGCGCTGTGGCACATCGTGTCTGACCACCGCCTCGTCGACTACCCGCAGGACGTGCAGGAACTCCTGCGCGACTCCGGTCTCGACGACGTCGCGGGCCGGGTCAACCGGGCTGCCCTCGTGGGCACCCACCTGGAGGTCACCGGCAACCGGGACGCCGACGACGAGCCGCTGCGCCGCACCATCTGGGGCGAGCTGGCCTGGCAGCTCGGCGGCGCGGAGGGGTACGCGATGCTCGCCGATGCCGACGCCGCCTCGAACAGCCCCGGCGGGGCGTTGGACCGGTTGCTGCAGCGCTACGCCCCCGCCGTCATCCTCATCGACGAGTGGGTGGCCTACGCGCGCCTGCTCTCCAGCGGTGACGGGCTCCCCGCCGGGGAGTTTCAGACCCAATTCACGTTCGCCCAGACCCTCACCGAAGCCGTCAAGCGCACCCCGGGGGTGCTGCTCGCGGTCTCCATCCCGGCGTCCTCCGACGGGGGCGCCGCCGCGGCCGCCGTCCGCGACGAGGAGGTTGGTGGGGCGTCCGGACGCAGCGCGCTGACGGCGCTGCTCAACGTTGTCGGCCGGATGGCCGACCAGTGGCGGCCCGCGACGGCCGAGGAGTCGTTCGAGATCGTCCGGCGTCGGCTGTTCGTCGAACCGGAAGGACCGGCGCACGGCGCGATCACCGCCGTCGCCCGGGCCACGGTCGACTTCTACCGCAAGTACCCCGACCACTTCCCCCGCGAAGCCCGCGAAGCGGAGTACGTCGAGCGCATCCGGCGCTCCTACCCGCTGCACCCGGAGCTGTTCGACCGGCTCTACACCGACTGGTCCGGCCTGGAGCGCTTCCAGCGCACCCGGGGCGTGCTGCGGCTGCTGAACACCGTCGTCGCGGAACTGTGGCAGAGCGAGGACGCGTCCCCGCTCATCGTACCCGGCGGCCTGCCGCTGCGCGCCGACACCGTCCTCACCGAGCTCACCCAGTACCTCGAGGACCACTGGAAGGTCGTCGTCGACACCGACGTCGACGGTCCCGACTGCACTCCCGGCAAGGTCGACGAGAGCAACCGGCCCCTCTACGGGGCCCGGCAGGTGACCCGGCGACTCGCGCGGACGGTGTTCTTCGGGTCCGCGCCGACCCTCAAGAGCGCGAACAAGGGCATCGACCGCCGCCGCGCGTTCCTCGGCACCGCCCTGCCCGGGGACCAGCCCGGCAACTTCCACTCCGCGCTCAGCGAGCTCGCCGCCCGCGCCACCTACTACTACGACCAGGACAACCGGTCGTGGTTCCTCCCCACCCCCAACGTCACCCGGCAGGCCCGCGACCACGCCGAAGGGCTGCACCCCGAGGATGTGTGGGCCGTGATCGTCCGCCGCCTCCAGCAGCAGCCGAAGCAGAGCAGTCGCGGCATCGCCGCCGTCCACGTCACCGACGACCCCGGCGACGTCCCCGACGGCGACGACGTCCGCCTCGTCGTCATCCACCCCCGCCACACCTACGACAAGAAGACCAACGGCAGTTCCCCGGCCGGTCTCGTGGCCCGGGCCGTGGTGGAGCGGGAGGGGACGCGCCAGCGCATCCGGCGCAACCAGGTCGTCGCCCTCGCCGGTGACGCGGCGCGGATGGCCGAGCTCGACGCTGCCGTCCGCGACTTCCTGTCCTGGCAGTGGATCGTCGAGAACGAGCGGACGCTGAACCTCAGCACCGCCCAGCGCGAGCAGGCCGTCAAGCGCCGGGAATCAGCGAGCGCCCTCGTCGACACCCGCATCACCGCCACCTACCACTGGGTGCTGGCCCCCGAGCAGCTCGACGCCACCGAACCGTGGGTGCTGCGCGGGCAGAAGGCGGACAAGGAGTCCAGCGACCTCGTCGACCGCGCGGCGGCGAAGCTCACGCAGCTCAGCATGCTCAGCGTCCAGTGCTCGGCCGCCAACGTCGGCCACCACCTGCGGGTCCCGCTGGCCCGGGCCTGGGAACCGGGGCACATCTCCTTCGGGAACCTCTGGCTGCTGTACGCCACGTACCCGTACCTGCCGCGCCTGCGAGGGCGCAACGTCCTCGCCGCGGGCGTCCGCTCCCACGCCGGTCGTCCCGCCTGGGAGACGGACACCTTCGCCCTCGCCGAAGGCTACGACGAGGACACCGGCACCTACCGCGGCCTGTGGTTGCCTACCGACCCCGGCGAACCCCCTGCCGCCACCGACGCGCTTCTGCTCGTGCAGCCGGACCGGGCGTGGGCCCAGCGGGAAGCCGACCTGCGTGCCGCGGGCCAGGCGGGCGCAGCGCCGACGCCGGGTGCCGGTCCTGCGGAGTCCTCGACCACCGGTGCTCCGTCGGCGGGCACGTCGGGACCGGCCGCACCGGCCCCTCTCACCCGGTTCCACGGCAGCAAGCAGTTCGACCCGGCGACCATCGGCAAGGACTTCGCCAACGTGGCCGCCGAGGTCATCGCCCAGCTCACCACCGTGGCCGGCGTCCGGCTGGAGGTGCGCCTGGACATCCAGGCCGTCGCCGCGGACGGGTTCGACGAGGCCAAGCGGCGGGTGGTGTCGGAGAACGCGACGGTGCTGAAGTTCGAGACACACGGATTCGAGGAGCGGTGAGATGACCCTGGGCTACCGGGCGGTGCTGCGGCTGCCAGACTCCGTCGACGCCGTGGCGCTCGCGCACGACCAGGTGCGGTCTTGGCTTCGTGGACAGAAGCTGGCCGGCTCCTCGAAGTACGGGACGCACGAGGTGGCCGACTGGGAGGGACCGGGCCGCCACCGACTCGGTCCGGACGCCGAGATGGTGGAAATCCGGCACCACGGGAGCGACGGGACCCGGCGTCTATAACTGCGGCACGTTGAGACCAAGCCTGACGGCACCTGGACCGTGGTGACGACGGCCATCAGCGGGCCGGGCTCCCGGGGACCCCGCCAAACGCTCGTCATCGACCTCGACGCCGAGGGTGTGGACCCGGAGATCGTCGTCGATCGGGCAGCGCCTCCGAACGTGGTCCGCGGGGTCCTCGAGGCGGTCGACGTCCTCGACGGACACACGCGGCTGCTCTCGAAGGCCCGGATCGTACGGGCTGCAGATGTGGACGAGCTGCTCGCCGAGATCACGGACCCTGAGCGGACGGTGGCCGTCGCGGTCGCAGGGTCCTTTGAGGGGGCACCGGTCGATCGGTGGGCGGACGCGGTGAACTCTCTCCTCCGCAACGGCCTCGGCGTCGTCGTCGGTGCGGTTCTCACCCCGGACGCCCAAGAGGAACTCGTGCAACGGTTGCCGGAGAGCCACACCGTCCCGGCCCACACGATCCGCACCTTCGCACCCCAAGTGAACCTCGACGAAGTCGCAGACGGTGCGCGACACCGGGTGCTCGGAGCCCGAACGCTGGAACGGCACATCCACCGGCGCGGGCGCGGCATTATTGTCGACCAGGGCCTGCAGAAGCTGCACGCCCGAAGCTCGCGGCAGCGGTTCCTAGCACGGCCGCTGCCGGCCGACGTCGCCCGGACGATGCGTCTGCTCGACCTAGCCTCGGGGTCCGAGGTCGCTTCCGTCCCGACTGTCGTCGTGGAACCGGTGCCCAGCCGACCCGTCGAGGGTGCGACCACCTCGACGCCGTGGGATGGGACGGAACGCCGCAACGAACCGCTAGGGACCTCTCGGGTCAGCGATGACGTACTGCTCGGCGTCCGGGGTCTTCTCCATGATCTCGGGGGCGAGACTCTCGACCTGGTTGGGATCGCGGACGCTCGTCGCGAGGTGAAGCGGCTGCGGGACGATTCCGTTGGACTGGAAAAGTTCCTTGACGAGGCGGAAGCACTCGAGGCTGAACTCAACGAGACCAAGGCTTTCCTGGGCTTGCAGGAGCAGGAGACCGCGAAAGAAGCCACTGAGCTCTTCTCGGTAGCGGCCTGACGTCACGGTCGGTGACGCTGATGGCGCTGTGGCGAGAGCTGAGGTGGCGAGCAGGGGTGGAACTCCGGTAGACGGAGGGCTTCCTACGGCAACATCCACCACCGGAGCTCCACCGTGCCCGATCCTGTCACCTACACCGCCGTACTGCCCACCTCCCGGGCCACCGTCCAGCACATCGCCGCCCTCCTGCTGCGCCACCGCCTGAGCATCGGCACCCGCACCGGCCGGCGGGTGCTGGGCGTCTTCGCCCACGCCGTCCTCATCTGCCGGTTCCTGATCGACGCCACCCGGGTCGCGCACCTGGCCCGCGACAACGACATGGGCATCTCTACCGCCTACCGCTACGTCCACGAGGCCCTCGACGTCCTGGCCGCACAAGCCCCCGGGCTGCGCCCGGCACTGCTGGCCGCCCACGCCGCCGGCCACACCCACGTCAACCTCGACGGCACGCTGGTGGCGACCAACCGCGTTGCGGTCCAAGGACCGACGATCCGCAAGAATCGACGAGAAGGCCGGCGGGTAGACCTCTGGTGGTCCGGCAAACACCGCCGCCACGGCGGCAACGTCCAAGTCGTCACCGCCCCCGACGGTTGGCCGCTCTGGGTCTCCCCAGTGCGCCCAGGGCGCGAGCACGACACCAGCTGCGCCCGCACCCACGCCGACCTGCTGCCCGCACTGGTCGAGTTCGGCGGCGCCGAGCACACGGTGCTGGCCGATCTCGGCTACGAAGGCGAACGATCCCGTCTCACCTGCCCCCACAAGGTCCCCAAGAACCGCGACCTCAGCATCGGAGAGCGCAGCTTCAACCGCGTCCACGCCTACGTCCGCGCCCGGGCTGAGCAGGGCAATGCGTGGTTGAAGAACTACCGCGCCCTGCAGAAGGTCAGCCTCTGCCCCTGGCGGATCGGGGTCATCACTGCCGCCGTCCTGGTCGTCCTGCACCTCGAACACGAGCGGACGACGTGACCCACCATGACGGTCAGGCCGCTACAGAGAAGAGCTCACTGAGCGCCAGCAGCTGCAACGTCAGGTTGCCTTCTTGCAGGAGCGGCTGCGAATTGTCGGTGAGTACGACGTCCATGGGCGGCCGGAGCAGTCCGAGACCGAGACCGCTGACAGTGTGCTGAACCTCGTGGAGTCCCTGCAGTCGGGCCGAGGGGGATGGGCGGAGCATGTCGTTTTTACGGGGAGAATCGATGACGCGGCCGCGGTCGACGACCGGGACACGGGTGTGGCCCTGAGCTCCCTCAAGGACTTCGTCCGCACGCTCTACGACTATGCGCGGACCGGGTACGCGGGATCAATGCATGCATACCTCAGGGACGAGTCCGTGCAAAGCTTTCGGTGCACCTTCACGAGGTGGGCACCGACGGAGAGCCAAACCGTGCAGAGCTCCCCGAGACTCGCAGGGATGCGTCGGTTCCCGGTCCCGGTAGAGGTGGATCCGAGTGGCGTAGTCTTCATGTTCGCTCACTTCAAGGTGAACGGGCTGGGCACCTTCCGACCTCGTCTGCACTACTACGATGACACCTCCAAATCAGGCAAGGTGTACATCGGTTACATCGGCCGGCATTTGGAGACTCCCGGGACGAACTGAACCGCCTCTGAGGGGGTAGGGCCGGGCGTAAGCCCACCTTGTGACCAGGATGGGGTGGAAGCGCTCGACCTTCCACTGGTCTACGGGCGTTAGGGTCGCGTCCGCTTGTAGACCGTGCCGATCGTGGGTGGGACGGCGCCGAAGTTGCGGAAGCGGTAGTGGGCGCCGTTGTCACTCAAGCAGCGGGCGATGGTTATGCCGGAGCCTGCAAACCAGGCGTAGGCGGGCTCCGAACGCGGCCGTGGTTAAAGCCACCTTCAGTGCTGAAAATTTCGTAGGGGCGCCTCCCGCTTGCGGGAGAGGTCAGGCGGGAATGGTTGTCGAGGACTGTGTGCAGATATTTGTAGTTGAGAATGTAAGTTCATGCCGCGTTGCTGTAGCCGCAGGAGCGCCATCTTCCGCCGTCAGGGATAATGCCGAGCTTCTTGGCGTCGATTTCCACCAGATCGTCTACGCTATAAGGCTTATAGCGTCGGATCTCACGGCAAATGCGCCGTCGGTCGGCCAGATCGACATCATACAACCGGGGCAGTCCTCTGCCACGAACAACGGTAGCGGCAGTAGGAACAGGCCGCCGAACTTGGGACAGATTCGAAATGGCCTCCAGTCGCGGGCCGTGCGTAGGTGCACGACCCTTTTCACCACCGCCCGCCGAGTTCGGGTTGGGCTGTGACGTGAGTGGGAGGATCGATCGGCCAGTTCGTCGTCCTCGTGGCCGCCGACGGGGAGCGCACCTGCAGCAGGCGACTGGTCGACCGGGCCGCGGTTGGCCAATAAATTTGGAGTCTCAAAAGCGCGGCAGATGGGCCCACGCTCATCGACGATATGCCAGTTCAGCTTGAGGCGTTTGGCGGGCGTCAGTGCGCCATAATGGTAGGGCGCGATAATCTTCGGCCGGCTTGGCTTTGGTTGCCTTCAGTGGCTCCATACTGCCCTCGGAGGCCTTTCCCTGCGTCAGCAATCTGCGTTCCTCGGCGTGTCATAAACACCCGTGCCAGTACACTCAAGCAGCGCGCTTCTCTTCTCTTAGGGCTTGATACCGCTGTGGGATGAGTTCGTTAGAGTCGATCGATCCACGTGTTCTCGTCACGGTCGTCCCAGGTCGACGTCGAGCGTCTGGGAGGAGCTGACGTCCCCAGCTCCTCCGCTGCGAGCAGCGCTTCACCGCGGGTCAACGCCCGCAGGGACTCGACAGGGCGGCCGACGACGGCCTCGATCGCCCGCTGCCTGTCCGTCATGGACGAGTACCCCCGCGCATCCAGAAGACCGCGGAGGAGGTCGACCTGCCATCCAGCGGCACGTGCGGCGCTCGACGTCTCCTCGACAGGCTCGACTGCATCGGATGGTTCATCGCCGAAGGAGAAGAGCTCGTCAGGCACGAGCAGCAGTGTAGGTGGGCGTCAGCTCCGACCTCGGAGCTCGTCGTAGATCCGCGTGGGGAAGGGGACGGTGAAGTACCGGCGTTCAACAGCCCCGACCAGCAGCTGCTCGAGCACCTCCCCGCCCAGCCTCAAGAGGGTGAAGCGGTCCGGGTCTCCCTGACGGACGTTCTCGACGACGTACACCCAGAAGTCCGGGTTCTTCCTCGACTCCTCGAGCTGGCGCGGCTCGAGCCAGAGTTCCGTGCCGCGGGCGGACCCGCCGTAGGCCTTGACCTCGATCACGCGATCGCCCGCCACCACGTCCGCAGCGGCTCCACGCCCGCGCGTGTCCTGCGCTGGGCGGCCGTCCTCGGTCTCCCGGCGGATGACGTACGCGATCGCCGCGCCTTCGACTTGTCGGTTGGTGGTGTTGGGCGTGCTCTCGGCTGCTGAGTCCATCGGGTGCTCCTCCTCATTCGTGGGCGCCGCCGGCGGCCGTCGCCACGTGCATCCTGCGCTCTGCGGTGCCGGCGCCGCCACCTGTCCGCAGTCTCGGCCGAGGGCCGAGCGCCGCTCAGGTACGTCCCGCGTCGTGTCGATCACTGGGGCAGTGTCCCGTCTCGACGAGGGGTATCCGTGAGCGCAGATGACAGGTCGGCAGTGCTGCGGCGACCGCGGGTCGATGGGGCACTGCCGGTACCGGCGATGCTGGACGGCTTGGTCGGGCTAACCGTCGACCACGCACACCGCCGAGCTTCGAGCTCCCCACCGGCTCGCGAGCCGGCAATCGCAGAGCCTCTGATCGACGAGCCAGTGGTCGACAGGCCGATGGTCGCTGGATCAGTGACTCCTGAGGAGGTCAGCTACTGCCTCGCGTGCGCACGTCCTGTGCGGGCAGCATCGGCTTCGTTGAACGAGTACGGCATCTGCGTGCGCTGCACGTGACGCAGTGACGAAGAGCGGGTCTGCACGGGGGTGTCCCAGGCGCTGAAAGCGGGTGTGGAGCCGGCGCGCATGGCGGGATTACCGGAGGGTGCGGCATCCGCAGCGCGGGCAGTCCACCGCTAGCAGCGGGTGGACGTGGTGTGGACCGGGCCCAGCACCGCGAGCCAGTTGAACCTCCTCACGTCCACCAGCCTCCTGGAGGGGGGGGGGGGGGGGGGGGGGGGGGGGGGGGGGGGGGGGGGGGGGGGGGGGGGGGGGGGGGCGGGGGGGGGGGGGGGGGGGGGGGGGGGGGGGGGGGGGGGGGGGGGGGGGGCGGGGGTGT
>NZ_JBJLSE010000004.1:0-91497 GCF_050871845.1 Kineococcus arenarius subsp. arenarius | reverse complement strand
ACAGGGCCACCCGGGATCCCGGGTGGCCCTGTCGCGTCGCGGGTGCGGCCTCAGGCGTCGGTGCGCCGGCGGCGGGAGGTCGCGACGAGGAACCCGCCGATGAACACGAGCCCCGCACCGGTCGCCACGTACGGGGCGATGTCGGTGCCGGTGTTCGCCAGGCGCCCGGTGCTCGCCGGGCGGGTGCTCGTGGTGCTCGGGCGGGTGGTGCGCACCGGCGCCGCGGGCGCCGACGTGGCGGGCGCGGTGGTGGGTGCGGTGGTCGGCGCCGTCGTGGGCACCGGTGCGGGGGCCGACGTGGTGGGCGACGGGCTCGGCGCCGGGGCGGCGGCGACCGCGGAGCGCGGTTCCTGGTCGGCGGTCAGCGGCTGGTTCTCGGGCAGGCCCAGGTAGGCGGTGAACGCCTCCAGGTCGGTCCGGCCCAGCTCGGTGCGCCCGGTGCCCTCGGCGAGGGTGGTGAAGTTGTCCCCGCCGGAGGCCAGGAAGCTGTTCACGGTCACCCGGTACGTCGCCGCCGGGTCCAGCTCCTGCCCGTCCAGCGTCACCGAGGTGACGTGCTGCCCGGCGGGGGCGTCCGGGTCGTAGGTGAAGAAGAACCCGTCGGAGACGCCGAGGGCCAGGAACGGGCGCGAGGAGCCCTCCGGCTGCCACTGCTCCTCCAGCACCTGGCGCACCTGCGCCCCGGTGAGGGTGAGGGTGACCACCGAGTTCGCGAACGGCTGCACGGCGGCGGCCTCGGCGTAGGTGACCACGCCGTCGCCCTCGGAACCGGACGCGGCGAACTCCAGGTCGTCGCGCACCCCGCCGGGGTTCATCAGGGCGATCTGCGCGCCCGCGCCCCGCGTCTGCTGCAGCTGCGCGTCGGCGATGAGGTTCGCCAGCGGCGACTGGGTGCCGCGGTCGTCCTCGGCGCCGGTGAACGCGCGGGTGACGTCGGCGGTGATGCGGCCGACGGGGCGGGCGCCCTCCTCCGCGGCGAACGCCACGGCCTCGTCGACGATCGCCTGCACCTGCGGGTCGGGCGTGAACCCCTGCACGGGGACCACCTCGTGCGCCTGGGCGACGACCTCGCCGGTGGCGTCGTCGACGTTCAGCACCAGGCGGTCCACGGCCGTGCCGTAGGACTCCGCGGACAGCACCGGCCGGGCGGCCTGCTTGCCCTCCACGGGGAACTCGCAGTCGTAGAGCATGTGCGTGTGCCCGGAGAGGATCGCGTCGATCTGCGCGGAGGCTCCCTGCACGATCTGCCCGAACTCGCCGGAGGTGCGCACCTCCTCGCAGTCGGTGCCCTCGGAACCGGAGTGGGCGAGCAGCACGACGACGTCGGCCTCGTCGTTGGCGGTGTCGCCGTCGGACAGCTGCGCGGCGACGCGGTTGGCGGCGGCCACCGGGTCGGTGAACTGCAACCCGGCGATGCCGTCGGGCGCCACGAGGCTCGGCGTGGCCTCCGTGACGACGCCGACGAAGCCGATGCGCACGCCGCCCACGTCGGTGGTGGCGAACGCGGGCATCGCGGGGCTGCCGTCGGCCCTCAGGACGTTCGCCCCCAGGTACGGGAAGCCGGCCAGGCCGCTCTCGCCGTCCACGCCGACGCGCTCCAGGAGGTCGTCGTAGCCCTTGTCGAACTCGTGGTTGCCCACCGCGGACACCGCCACGCCCATGGCGTCGAGCGCCTCGAGGGTGGGCTCGTCCTGCTGGATGAACGAGGTGAACGTCGAGGCGCCGATGTTGTCGCCGACCGAGACGGCCACGGTGTTCGGCTGCTCGGCGCGCATCGCGCCCAGCGCGCCGGCGAGCTGCGCGACGCCGCCGATCGGGGCGCCGTCCTCGGTCTCGTCGGGGGCCTCCAGGCGGCCGTGCAGGTCGTTGAACGCGCCGATCTGGACCTGCGTCTGCCCCGGGGCGGGGGCGGGCAGGAGCCCGGTGAGACCGGTGGCCCCCTCGGCGGCGACGGAGGCGGTCGGGCTGGGCGACGCGGTCCCGGTCGGCGAGGCGGTGGCCGTCGCGGTCGCGGTGGCCGTCGCGGTCGGCGAGGCGGTGGCGGTCGCGGTGGCGGTGGCGGTGGCGGTGGCGGCGGCCACGGGCGCGAACCCCGCGCAGACCACCCCCAGCGAACCCGTGAACGCCACGAGACCGACAGCAGGACCGACGAGTCGAACGAGGGGACGGCTCATGTGCTCGCTTCCGCGCGGGGGGACTGGCGGGCGGAGTCTGCCAGTCACAGGGCCCGCTTGGGAACGTCCGACACGTGAACTCCCCGTGCCGCTGCCGGCGCCGCCGGCCCGCGTCCTCAGCCGGCCGCGGACCCGGGTGCCGCGTGCCGCTGCCGCAGGGCGATCTGCACCCCGCGGTGGGCGACGCCCACGAGCCCCAGGTGGCTCGCCCGCGCCAGCGGCACCCACGAACCCAGGTCGGTGCTGCCGCCCACGTCCAGCACCTGCGGGGCGCGCACCTGCCGGGCCGTGGCGGTGACCAGCACCCGCACGGCGTGGAAGTCCTCCAGCACCCCGCGCGGGGAGCGGCCCGTGAAGTGCTCCGAGCCGATGTCGACGAGGCCGTCCACCTCGACCTCCATGCCGGTCTCCTCGTGGACCTCGCGCACGGCGGCGGCCAGCGGGTGCTCGCCGTGGTCCACCCCGCCGCCCGGCAGCGTCCAGCGCCCCGGGCTGGGGGTGATGGGCGACAGCCTGGTCAGCAGGATCTCGCGGTCGGGGCTGACCACCACCGCGTAGGCGGCCAGGCGCTGGCGCACCACGGGGGTGTCGTCGTCGGCGGGGACGTCCAGCCGGGCCAGTTCCGCGGGTTCCACCCGGGCGCGGGCGTCGTCGAGCAGGGGGTGCTCCCCGGGGTCCGGCACCCACCGGGCGGTGGTGCGCTCGCGCTGGGCGTGGTCGCCCACGTGCGCGGACAGGACCACGTGGACGGTGTGCAGGTCGACGCCGTCGGCGTGCCCGGGCACCTCCTCGCCGAGGGCCCGGCGCACCGCGTCGCGGATCTCCAGCGGGGGCCCGGTGCGGGCGGGCGGCGCACCGGCGGCGGTCAGCGCCCGCTGGGCGCCGGCGGCGGGCGTCTCGCCGTGCGCGAGGACCGCCCAGGGCAGCACCTCGCCGTCCGGGCCGGGGCTCACCAGCAGCTCACCGCGCGAGCGCAGCGCGACGTGCACCACCACGCGCTGCAGCGCGGGCCGCTCCCCCGTGGTCCCCGTCCCGGTCGTCGTCACGGGCGCCTCAGCCCACCGGCGGGCGGCCGGCCAGCTGCTCGCGCACCGCGCGCTGGTTCTTGCGCTCGGCGTAGAAGGACAGGAACGGCACGGTGCCGGCCAGGGCGGTGAGCAGCATCCGCGACCAGGGCCAGCGGACCCGGGTGCCCAGGTCGAAGGTCGTGATGAGCAGCAGGACGTAGAACAGGCCGTGCACGGGGCCCATGACGCGGGTGATGGAGTCGCCGCGGTCCAGCGCGTACTCCTGCACCATCCCGGCGACGACGAACAGCAGCCCGATGCCGGTGACCCACGCCATGACGCGGTAGCGGGTCAGGGCCGGGCGGATCCTGTCGGCGCCCTGCAGGGGCACTGCGGTGCGGTCGGCGCTCATCGGGTGGTGCTCACGTCTCGTCCTCCGGGACCGTCGGCGGGGTGGGGGTCACGATCCTGCCCGGGGGTGGTGGGGGCGGTGGGCGCGGGGTGCTCACGGGCCTCGCGCTCGAGGCGGGTGTCGCGCAGCGCCCGGCGCCACAGCACCAGGGCGAAGCCCGCGAACACCCACCACTGGGCGGCGTAGGCGAGGTTGCGCCAGTCCAGGTGGCGCGTGGACTCGCCGGGGTCGGCCGGCGGCACGGCGCGCAGCTGCGCGTCGGCCGGCTGCGCCGCGACGGGCTCGGCGGCGGTGACGTACGCGTTGGCGACCGGGTACTCGACGCGGTTGACCAGGTCCGCGGCGCTGACGACGGAGACCTGCGTCCGCGGCAGGGCGGTGGTGGACGGGGCCACGTCGGAGTTCTCCGGCGGCTGCACGACCCCGCGCAGGTCGACGGGGCCGGTGGGGGCGGCGGGGGCCGGCGCGCCCTCGGGCACCCAGCCCCGCACGACGGCCACGCCGGTGCCGTCGTCCAGGCGGACGACGCCCAGGACCCACGAACCGGCCGCCCCGTCGAGCGCGCGGCCGGGCACGAGCAGGTCGACCGCGGGGTCGAAGGTGCCGCGGACCTGCACGCGGCGGCCCACCTCGTCGTTCGAGAGCACCGCCCGGGCCGAGCCGGGCTCGGCGGCCGCGGAGACGACCTGCTCCACGGCCACGACGGGCGCGGTGGCCGGGGCCTGGCTGACCACGACGTTGCCGCGCTGCCACTGCCACGCGCCGAGCAGGACGCACACGGCGGCGGCCAGCCAGGCGACGACGGTCAGCACGACCGCCTGGGTGTTCGGCCGACGCGCCTCAGCGGGGTCGTGGAGGAGCTGGGCCACGGGGAAAGGGTACGTCGCGCGGGGGCACTCCCTCGGCCGGGCTGGTAGCGCTATTGTCGGTGACCATGCAGGGGGATAGCAGCGTCGCTCGGGTCACCACGGCGCTGCGCGAGCGCGCCCGGGCCCTGCCCACGGGGGCGAAGCTGCCCAGCAGCCGGGCCCTGGTGACCGAGCTGGGCGTGGGCCCGGTCACCGTCCAGCGCGCCGTGGACCGGCTCGTCGCCGACGGCACCGTCGTCACCCGCCCCGGCGCCGGCACCTTCGTGGCCCGGCCCACCGCGACCGCCACCGCCGACACCGGCTGGCAGCAGGTCGCCCTCGGCGCCTCCCCCGTGCAGGCCGGCGGGGTCGTCGCCGCCCTGAGCGCCCCGCCCGAGGACGTCCTGGACATGGCCCGCGGCTACCTCGACGTGGCGCTGCAGCCCACCTCGCGCCTGGCCGCCGCCAGCGCCCGCGCCGCGCGCCGCCCGCAGGCGTGGTCCGTGCCGCCGCCGGCGGGTCTGCCCGAGCTGCGCACCTGGTTCGCCGGCCAGCTCGGCGCCGACCGCGAGGACGTGCTCGTCACCCCCGGCGGGCAGGGGGCGCTGTCCACCGTGCTGCGCTCCCTCGTGCCCGCGGGCAGCCCCGTGCTCGTCGCGGTGCCCGGCTACCCCGGCGTCATCTCGCTGCTGCGCAGCGCCGGCCTGGTGCCGGTGCCGGTGCCCTCCGACGCCGACGGGGTGCGCCCGGACCTGCTGGAGCGGGCGTTCGCCACCACCGGCGCGCGCGTGCTGTACCTGCAGCCCACCTACGCCAACCCCGACGGCTCGGTGCTGTCCGCCGAGCGCCGCCGCCCCGTGCTGGAGGCCGCGGCGGCCGCGGGCGCCTTCGTCGTGGAGGACGACTACGCGCGCTGGCTGGGCCACGGGCCCACCCCCCCGCCGTCGCTGCTGCGCGACGACACCGACGGGCGCGTCATCACCGTGAACTCCCTGACGAAGGCCGCCGCCCCGAGCCTGCGCGTGGGCTGCGTCGTCGCCAGGGGGCCGGTGGCGCAGCGCATCGCGGCGCTGCGCGTCGTCGACGACCTGTTCGTCTCCCGCCCCCTGCAGGAGACCGCGCTGGAGCTCATCACCGGCGCCGGGTGGGGCGCGCACCTGCGGGCGCTGTCCGCCGCGCTGGCCGCCCGGGTGGACGCGGCGTGCACGGCGCTGACCCGGGAGCTGCCGGAGTGCTCCTGGACCCGCCCGCGCGGCGGGTTCTCGCTGTGGGTGCGCCTGCCCCGCGGGGTCGACGACGTCGACCTGGCCCGCCGCGCCCTCGGCGAGGGGGTCGCGGTGGGCCCGGGGCGGCACTACGTCGTCTCCGAGCAGGACACCGCGCACCTGCGCCTGTGCGTGGCGGGGCTGCCCACCGCGCAGGTGGCGGAGGCGGTGCGCCGCCTGGCCGCGGCGTTCTGAGGGGTCCCGGCCCCGGGGGGGTCAGCGCCGGTAGCGCTCCACGAACCGGCGCAGCACCCGCTGCGGGACCTCGGCGCGCGAGCCGCGCAGGCGCGCCACGAGAGCGTCGTGCTCCCCGGGCGGGAAGTACCCGGACCCCCGGTAGGCGTCCACGCGCGCGACGATCCCCTCGGCGTCCAGCTCGGGGTGGAACTGCGTCGCGTAGAGGTTGCGCCCCACCCGGAACGCCTGCACCGGGCAGGCCGGCGAGGAGGCCAGCACCACCGCGTCCGGCGGCGGCACCCGCAGCGCCTCCTTGTGCCCGACGTACGCGTCGAACGTGGTGGGCAGGGCACCGAACAGCGGGTCCTCGCGGCCGGCGGCGGTGAGGGTCACGGGCACCGTCCCGATGGGCTCGCCGTACGTGCGGTCCACGACGCCGCCCCGGTGCACGCCGAGCGTGCCGATGCCGTAGCAGGCCCCCAGGAACGGCGTGTCCGCGGCGACCACGCGGTCCAGCAACGCGGCCAGTTCCCGTTCGACGCGGCGCTGCACGGGGCTCTTGGCGTCCTCCGGGTCGCTGGTGCAGAACGGGCTGCCGCCGACGACGACGCCGGAGAACGCCTCGAGGTCCACCTCCGGCAGGGGTTCGCGCTCCAGGCGCACGCGCACCAGTTCCCCGGGGTGCAGCCCGCCGTAGCGCAGCACGGCAGCGTGCTCGGCGTCGGCCACGCCGTCGTGCTCACGGGTCGCCAGCAGCAGGAAGGGCCTCACCCGGCGCACGGTATCCGCGCCGGGCCCCGGGTCACCGGCCGGGCGCGGTGAGGGGGCGGTGCATGACGTGCAGCCCGACGAACCCGTGCTCGGGGTGGTCGAACGCCTCGGGAACGGTGGCCAGCACGCTGAAGCCCAGCGAGCGCCACAGCGCGACGGCGGCGCGGTTGGTCTCCACGACGGCGTTGAACTGGACCGCCCGGTACCCGTCGGTGCGGGCCAGCTCCAGGACGTGCTCGCCCAGCGCGCGACCCACGCCGCGGCCCTGCGCGGCGGGCGCGACCATGAAGCTGGCGGTGGCGACGTGGGAACCGCGGCCGGGCCGGTTGGGCCCGGTGATCGCCGATCCGAGCACCTCCTCGCCGTCGACGGCGACCACGGTGCGCCACGGCGGCGGCTGCATCCACAGCGCACGGGCCTGCTCGGAGGTCAGACCCTCCGGGTAGGCGTACGTCTCCCCCGCCGCGACGATCTCGGCGAAGAACGGGTGGATGAGCGGCCAGTCGTCCTCGGTGGCCTCACGGATGATCACCTCCCCAGCCTAGGCACCGGTGGATCGGCGACCGTGCCCGGTCGGGACATCCGCCCGGCGAGGAAGGAGCACACGGTGATCTGCAGCGGGTGGTACAGGACGATCGGCAGCGCGACGAGCCCCACGACGTGCGGGTCGAACAGCACCGTCGCCATCGGCAGCCCGGTGGCCAGGGACTTGTTCGACCCGCAGAACAGCACCGTCACCCGGTCCGCGCGCGTCGCGCCCCACAGCCGCGGTGCCCACCACGCCACCGCGAGCACCGTCACGAGCAGCACGAGCGCGCAGGCGAGCACCACGGCGACCTCCGCCGGGCGCACCTGCTGCCAGACCCCTTGCCGGACGCCCCGGCTGAACGCCGAGTACACCACCGCGACGATGACGCACCGGTCCAGGAACGACAGCGGACGGCGGTGCCGGCGCACCCAGGGGCCGATGGACCTGCCCGCGGCGAGGCCGACGAGGAACGGCACGAGCAGCTGCAGCACGATCCTGCCGATCCCGGCTGCGTCCGGCCCCACCCCGGAGGAACCCAGCAGCAGCGCCACCAGCAGCGGCGTGAGGCCGATCCCGGCGAGGTTGGAGACGGTGGCGCTGACGACCGCGGCGGGCACGTTCCCCTTCGCGAGGGAGGTGAACACCACGCACGACTGCACGGTCGACGGCAGCGCCGCCAGGAACAGCACCCCGGCCACCAGGCCGTCGTCGAGGAACCAGCCGGTCGTCAGCGCCAGCAGGGCCCCGAGGGCGGGGAACAGCACGTAGGTGGCGGTGGCGACCGCACCCTGCAGCCGCCAGTCCCGCAGACCGTGCAGGGCCTCGGCCGGCGCCATGCGCGCGCCGTAGACGAAGAACAGCAGGGCCACACCGCCGGTGGTCCCCCACGACAGGCCGGTGGCGACGAACCCGCCCGCCGGCAACAGCGCGGCGACCGCGATCGCGGCGAGGATGGCGAGCACGAAGGGTTCGACCCGGCGCAGGCCCGGGACGCTGGACCAGCGCAGCACCGCGTCAGGCTACGGCGCCGCCCGGAGCGCCCCGCTCGCGCGCACCCTGGGGTCTCAGCCCCGCAGGACCGAGTCCACGAAGGCGCCCGCGCGCCGGGCCAGGTCGGCGCGGCGCTCCTCCACGGTGCGGCCGGGATCCGGTCGCAGCGCGGCGGTGCCCCTGACGACCTCCACGCACCGCGCGCACGCCAGGTCGGCGCAGGCGTACACGCCGACGGTGTCGCCGCGGCGGCCGGCCGCGCCGGCGCGGGGCGCGGCGAACAGCGCGACGTCCCCGGCCGAGCGCGTGGTGCGGCACAGGTCGCACATCGCGGCGGCGCGCGCCCCGCCGCTGGAGGGGGCGCGCAGCACCAGGCCGCGGACCCCCTCGCCGTCGAGCACGAGCAGGCAGCCGCGTTCGGGTGCCTTGGGGTCGCGCCAGCCCACCACGGGCGTGAGCGCGGTGTCCGTCCCCCGCACCCAGGCGGGCACGTTCAGCCGTGACGCCTCCCCCTTGCTGCAGTTGCGCAGCGCGCGGCGCACCACGTCGTCGGTGAGCTCCTGCGGCGGCGCGCTCGCCCCGACCCCCTCGTCCACCACGGTTCCTCCTCCACGGGCTCGCGGCCCGTTCCTCGATCGGTCGTCCCCTCGAACGCGCGGCCGGTCAGGTGAGCGGCGCGTCGTCGCGCGGCCAGGACGCCAGCGCCCGGCCCACGCCCCGCAGCGTCGCCAGCCACGACGCCTCGCGGTCCCCCTCGGAACCGAAACCCCCTGCCGCCTCCAGGGTCACGAAACCGTGCAGGGCGCTGCGGCAGAACCGGATGGCGTCGGTCGACGCCTCGGGCGGGATGTCGTACCCCTCGAGCAGGCGGTAGCTCAGCCGGGCGATGCGCCGGTGCCCCTCGCTGGCGGCCGCGACCTCCGGCGGCAGCCGGACCGTCGTGGCGGCGTAGCGGCCGGGGTGCTCGAGCACGTAGCGGCGGAACGCCAGCGCGCACCGGGTCAGCGCCTCCTCGCCGGAGACGCCGGCGATCGCCTCCGCCAGCACCTCGGAGAACTCCGCGGCCGCCTGCGCGCTGACGCGCTGGCGCAGGTCGGCGGCGCTGCGCACGTGCGAGTACAGGCTCGCGTCGGCGACGCCGAACCGCCGGGCGAGGGCGGAGACGGTGACCTGCTCCAGACCCACCTCGTCGGCCAGGTCGGCCGCGGCCTCCACCAGCCGGCCGACCGTGATGCCTGCTCTGGGGGACACCACCCCTCCTTCCCTAGGCCTCCTAGGTAGAAACCTAGGAGGCCTAGGCAGCGCGTGTCCAGCGGGTTCTCACCCGCTCGCGGGCGGCCCGCACCGGACGCGACGAGGGCCGGGCACCGCGTGCGGTGCCCGGCCCTCGTCAGCGGCGGGAGCTCACTCCCACTCGATGGTCCCCGGCGGCTTGCTCGTGACGTCGAGGACGACGCGGTTCACCTCGGGCACCTCGTTGGTGATGCGGGTGGAGATGCGCGCCAGCACCTCGTACGGCAGGCGCGTCCAGTCCGCCGTCATGGCGTCCTCGGAGCTGACCGGGCGCAGCACCACCGGGTGGCCGTAGGTGCGCCCGTCGCCCTGCACGCCGACGGAGCGCACGTCCGCCAGCAGCACCACCGGGCACTGCCAGATCTCGCGGTCCAGGCCGGCGGCGGTCAGCTCCTCGCGGGCGATGGCGTCCGCCGCCCGCAGCGTCTCCAGCCGCTCGGGCGTGACCTCGCCGACGATGCGGATGCCCAGGCCGGGGCCGGGGAACGGCTGGCGCCACACCATCGCCTCGGGCAGGCCGAGCTGCTCGCCGACCGCGCGGACCTCGTCCTTGAACAGGGCGCGCAACGGCTCGACCAGCTCGAACTTCATGTCCTCGGGCAGGCCGCCGACGTTGTGGTGGCTCTTGATGGTGGCCGCACCGGTGCCGCCGCCGGACTCCACGACGTCCGGGTACAGCGTCCCCTGCACGAGGAAGCGCACCTCGCCGCTGCCGCCCTCGGCGGCGACGACGTCGCTCGCCGCCTGCTCGAACACGCGGATGAACTCCCGGCCGATGGTCTTGCGCTTGGCCTCCGGGTCGGTGATCCCGGCGAGGGCGTCGGCGAAGCGCTGCGCGGCGTCCACCACGTGCAGCTTCACCCCGGTGACGGCGACGAAGTCCTGCTCGACCTGCTCGGCCTCCCCCGCGCGCAGCAGGCCGTGGTCGACGAACACGCACGTGAGCTGATCACCCACCGCGCGCTGCACCAGCGCGGCGGCCACGGCGGAGTCCACGCCGCCGGACAGGCCGCAGATCACCTTGCCGTCGCCGACCTGGGCGCGGATGCGGGCGACCTGCTCGTCGATGACGTTGCCGGTCGTCCAGTCCGCCGGCACGCGCGCGCCCTCGCGCAGGAAGTTCACCAGCACGTCCTGCCCGTGGGTGGAGTGCTTGACCTCCGGGTGCCACTGCACCCCGTACAGCCGGCGCGCGTCGTCCTCGAACGCGGCGACCGGGGTGTCGGAGGAACTGGCGACGACGCGGAAACCCTCCGGGGCGCGCGCGACGCTGTCGCCGTGGGACATCCACACCGACTGCTCGGCGGGCTGGCCGCGCAGCAGCGTGGAGGCGGCCGGGTCGGTCAGCTGCGCCACCGTGCCGCCGTACTCGCGCCGGCCGGTGCGCTCGACCTCGCCGCCGAGGGCCTTGGCCATCGCCTGGAACCCGTAGCAGATGCCGAGGACCGGCACGCCGGCCTCGAACAGGGCGGGGTCGACCTGCGGGGCGTCCTCGGCGTACACGCTGGAGGGCCCGCCGGAGAGGATCACCGCGGCCGGGTCCTTGGCGAGGATCTCCGCCACCGGCGTGGTGCTGGGCACGATCTCGGAGTAGGCGTCGGCCTCGCGCACCCGCCGGGCGATGAGCTGGGCGTACTGGGCGCCGTAGTCGACGACCAGCACGGGGCGGTGGGCGCGCTCGGCGGCCACCTCGGCGGGCTGGCCGGCGGCCTGCGCGGCGGCCTCGGCGGGGCTGGTCTGGGCGGTCTCGGGCGCGTCCTGCGTCACGGTCCGAGGGTAGCCGCCGCGGGCACCGCCCCTGCGCGCCGCCCGGACCGCCCGCCACGACTCGTTGCCACGGCCCTCCACGCTGCGTAGCGTCCGTGCGGCAGTCCACTCGATGGCGAGGAGACGAGGAGACCCCGTGCGACCCACCCCCGCAGGACGCCGCCGACTGGCGGCCCTGAGCGCTGCAGCGATCACCCTGGCCCTGGCCCCCGCCGCGGCCGCCGCCCCCGACGGCCGCCGCCCCGGCGGCTCGCACGTCACCCGCGCCGACCGGGCCCTGGCCGCCACCTCGCTGCGCGAGGACCCGACCCGCGAGCGCTTCTACTTCGTGATGGCCGACCGCTTCGCCAACGGCGACACCGCCAACGACACCGGGGGATACGGCACCGACCCGCTGGTCAGCGGCTACGACCCCACCCACAAGGGCTTCTACCACGGCGGCGACCTGAAGGGGATCCTCGAGCGCCTGGACTACATCCAGGGCCTGGGCACGACGGCGATCTGGCTGACGCCGTCGTTCAAGAACAAGCCCGTCCAGGGCGAGGGTGCGAACACCTCCGCCGGCTACCACGGCTACTGGATCACCGACTTCACGCAGATCGACCCGCACCTGGGCACGAACGAGGAGCTGGAGCAGCTCGTCGACGCCGCGCACGACCGCGGCATCAAGGTGTTCTTCGACATCATCACCAACCACACCGCCGACGTGATCTCCTACGCGGAGGGCACCCAGCGCTACGTCCCCAAGGCCACCGAGCCGTACCGGGACGCGGCCGGGCAGCCGTTCGACGACCGCGAGTTCGCCGGCACCGGGCGGTTCCCGGAGCTGGACGCGCAGACGTCCTTCCCGTACACGCCCGTCGTCGCCCCGGACGAGCAGGACGTGAAGGTCCCCGGCTGGCTGAACGACCCCACGATGTACCACAACCGCGGCGACGCGCTGTTCAACGGCGGCGAGTCCGACCAGTACGGCGACTTCGTCGGCCTGGACGACCTGTTCACCGAGCGCCCCGAGGTCGTCGAGGGCATGGAGGACGTCTACGAGGCGTGGGTGGACTTCGGGATCGACGGCTTCCGCATCGACACCGTCAAGCACGTGGGCACGGAGTTCTGGCAGGAGTTCGCCCCCGCGATCGCCGAGCACGCCGCGGCGCGGGGGAACGAGGACTTCTTCTCCTTCGGGGAGGTGTACGACTCGAACCCGGAGTTCCTGTCGCGCTACACCACCGAGGCCGGGCTGCAGGCCACGCTGGACTTCGGGTTCCAGGCCCGCGCCCGCGCGTTCGGCAGCGGCGGCGACGCCGGTGCCCTGCGGGAGTTCTACGCGCAGGACGACTACTACACCGACGCCGACTCCAACGCCTACTCGCTGCCGACGTTCCTGGGCAACCACGACATGGGCCGCATCGGCGCGTTCCTGCGCCAGGACGGTGTGAGCGAGGACGAGCTGCTGCAGCGCGACCAGCTGGCGCACGCGCTGATGTACCTCACCCGGGGCCAGCCGGTCGTCTACTACGGCGACGAGCAGGGCTTCACCGGCGACGGCGGCGACCAGGACGCGCGCCAGGACCTGTTCGCCTCGCAGGTCGCCACGTACAACGACGACGACCTCATCGGCACCGACGCCACCACCGCGCAGGAGAACTTCGACACCTCGCACCCGCTGTACCGGCGGATCGCGGAACTGGCGCAGCTGCGCGAGGAGCACCCGGCGCTCGCCGACGGCGCGCAGATCGACCGCTACGCCTCCGACGGTGCCGGCGTGTACGCCTTCAGCCGCGTCGACGCCGGCGAGGACCGCGAGTACCTGGTGGCGGTGAACAACTCCGACCAGGAGCAGACCGTCACCTTCGACACCTTCAGCGAGCGCCGCGTCTTCCAGGGCCTGTGGCCGGCCGGCACCGGGAAGGTGCGCTCCGGCGCCTCCGGGGAGGTCACCGTCACCGTCCCGGCGCTGTCCGCGGTCGTCTGGCGCGCGACAGCGCCGCTGGAGCGGTCGAAGGCGGCCGCCACGCCGGTCTTCACCACGGACGGCACCGTGGGCGGGCGCGCCGAGGTCGGCGTCGACGTCCCCGGCGGCGACTTCAACCAGGTCACCTTCGCGTACCGCACCGCGGGCACGCGGGAGTGGACGCCGCTGGGCACGGACGACAACGCCCCGTACCGCGTCTTCCACGACGTCACCGACCTGCCCGAGGGCACGCGGCTGGAGTACCGCGCGGTCGTGCAGGACCACTCCGGCAACCTCGCCGCGGCAGGCACCTCCGCGAGCGTCGTGCCCCCGCCGCCGGCGCCCGGGGAACCACCCGCCGAGCCCGGCGCCCAGCCGGAGGCCGTCGCCGCCGCCGGCTCGTTCAACAGCGAGATCGGCTGCCCGGAGGACTGGCAGCCCGGGTGCGAGCAGGCGCAGCTGGCGCTGGACGGGACCACCGAGATGTGGACCCTGGAGGTGGACCTGCCGGAGGGCTCCTACGAGTACAAGGCGGCCCTGAACGGCGGCTGGGACGAGAACTACGGCGACGGCGGTGCGGCGAACGGCGGGAACATCCCGCTCGTCGTGCCGGCGGGCGGAGCGCGGGTGACGTTCACGTACGACCACGCCACCCACCTGATCACCGCGACGGCAGGGTAGCACGGCCGCCGGCCGCCGGCCGCCGGCCGCCGGGGTGCCCGGCGGCCGGCGCCCCACGGGTGCGGCGGCGCACCCCTCAGCCCGCCGGGGTGTGCTCGTGCCGGTGCTCCAGCTCCTCGGCGAAGCGCCGGCGGCGCACCAGGAAGAAGGCGGTCCCGGCCAGGGCGGTGCCCAGCAGGAAGAACTGCGGGAAGAAGCGCAGGTACCAGTGGCCGCCCCCGGGGTCGTAGACCTCCTCGCGCGGCCAGGCCATGTTCACGACCATGAGGGCACCGAACAGCACGGCGACGACGTTGACCGGCCACCCCCAGCGGCCCAGGCTGAAACCGGTCCGCGGCTGCGCGCCGTCGGCCGCCAGCGGGTGCCGCCGCCCCCTCGCCCGGCGCACCAGGGCCGGCACCGTCACCAGCAGGTAGGCGAGGTAGACGATCACCACCGCGACGCTCGTCACGGCGGTGAAAACCCCCGCGCGCCCCAGGTTGACCAGCAGCACCAGCACGGCCGCCACCGCCACGACGACCACGGCCCGGACCGGGGTGCCGGTGCGGGGGTTCACGTGCGCCAGGAACCGGGAGCAGGGCAGCGCGCCGTCGCGGGCCATGCTGAACGCCACCCGCGACGCCGAGGTCTGGATGGCCAGCAGGGCCGCCAGGATCGCGACGGCCACGACGACGAGCAGGGCGGTGCCCAGCGCGGTGCCGAGCTGGCTGGTGACGACGTAGGAGATCCCGACCGACGCGAGCCGGCCGTCGGTGAGGCTGGGTGCGGCCATGAGCGCCGCCACCAGGAGGAGGGCACCGCCGACCGCGGAGGCGCCCAGCGCCTGCAGGATGGCCCGCGGCGTGGTGCGGCGCGGGTTCCTCGTCTCCTCCGACAGCTCGGCGGCGCTGTCGAACCCGTACATGACGTACGCGGCCATGAGCGAGGAGGCCAGGAACGGCCACACGTAGCTGCCCGAACCCGGTGGGCGGCCGGTCTCCAGCAGGACCCCCGGGCCCCGTTCCGCGTGGGCGAACAGCAGCGCGATGAGCAGGACGACCCCGACGATCTCGCAGGCGATGCCCGTGACGTTCACCACCGACATCACCTTGACGCCGACCCCGCCGACGACCGTCGCCAGCGCGATGAGCACCACGCCGAGGACGATGGCGTTCGTCGCGCCCGTGCGGCTGTCCAGCGCGGGATCACCACCGACCACCTGGAACCCGCTCCAGATCGCCGGCAGGACGCTCTGCGCGGCGACCGCGATCGCCGCGACGCTCACGACGTACCCCAGGAGCATCCACCAGCCGGCGAACCAGCCGACCGTCGTGCCCGCCAGGCGGCGCGACCACTGGAAGATGCAGCCTGCGACGGGCGTGTGGCCGGCCAGCTCGGCGAACACGAGCGCGACGCAGAGCTGACCGGCGATGACCAGCGGCCAGGTCCAGAAGAACGCCGGACCGCCGAAGGCGTACCCGAACGAGAACAGCTGGAAGACCGTGGTGAGGATCGAGACGAAGGAGAACCCGGCGGCGAACGCACCCACGGCGCCGACGTCACGGCGCAACCCGCGGCGGCGATCGCCGTCTCCCGACCGGCCGGAGAGCGGTCGCGCGTCGGCGTCTGGCCGGTGGGTGGTCATCGACAGGCTCTCCCGTGCACAAGACCGTGCGGGCGAGCCGTTTGCACCCGGGCGGGGGGACCGCACGTCCCCTCCGGGCGCCGCGCCGCGCGGGCGGGCGGGCGCCGGCCACCAGTACACCCCACGGCGGCGCGCGGCGCGCGGCGGGCCGAGGGCTGCCGGTGCGGCACGGACCGGACGGGCCCACCGAGGGCGTCGCGGCCCCTCCCCCACCCGCGGGCCCGTGCCGCGTCAGACGAGCTCGACGCGGGAGCGGTCGTGGTGGGCCGTGAAGACCGTGGCGCCGGCCTCCTGCTCCGCCTGGTTGCCGACACCCAGGTCGATGCCGGGACGGTCGCGCAGCAGGCACGTCGCGACGACGGCGAGCACGAACATCCCGGCGAGGTAGACCCCGACCGCCGTGAGCGTGCCGTGCTCCTGCACGAGCGCCTGGGCGATGGTGGGGGCGAAGGCCCCGCCGAGGATGGCGCCGAGCGCGTAGGAGATCGCGACGCCCGAGAAGCGCACCGACGCGGGGAAGATCTCGCTGTACCAGGCCGCCTGCGGCCCGTAGGTCAGCCCGAGACCCGCCGAGAACAGGGCCAGGCCGGCCAGGAGCATCCAGACGTCGCCGCTGGCGACGAGGGCGAACACCGGGAAGACGGCGGCCAGCAGCAGCGCGTACCCGATGAGGTAGGTGCGCTTGCGCCCGATCCGGTCGGCCATCAGCGCGGAGACGTAGGTGAACACGCCCCACAGCGCCGCCGCGGCGGTGATGGCCAGCAGCACGGGCGTGCGGTCCAGGCCGACCGGGCCGTCGGGGTCGGTGGTGTAGTTCGTGATGAACCCACCGGTCGTCATGTACCCCGCGGCGTTGTTCCCCGCGAACACCAGCGCCGCCAGCAGCACGAGCAGCCAGTGCCGCCGGAACAGCTCCACCACCGGGACCCTGGGCCGCACGCTCTGGGCGCGCATCTCCTGGAACACGGGCGACTCGTCGACCGTCCTGCGCACGAGGAACCCGATGCCGATGAGCAGGAAGCTCAGCAGGAACGGGACCCGCCAGCCCCAGGCGGTGAAGGCGTCACCGGGTGAGACGACCCCCGTCATCAGCGCCGTCACCCCCGAGGCGAGCAGCATGCCGAGGGGGACGCCGAGCTGGGGGAACGACCCGGCGCGGGCGCGGTGGCGGCGGTCGGCGTGCTCCACGGACATGAGCACGGCACCGCCCCACTCCCCGCCGGCGGCGAGGCCCTGCAGGATGCGCAGGAGCAGCAGCAGGACCGGGGCCAGCACGCCGGCGCTGTCGTAGGTGGGCAGCACGCCGATCAGGGTGGTCGCCCCGCCCATGAGGACGAGGGTGAGGACGAGCACGGCCCGGCGGCCGATGCGGTCCCCGAAGTGACCGGCGAGGAACGCGCCGAGGGGGCGGAACAGGAAGCTGACGCCGACGGTGGCGAAGGCCAGCAGCAGGCCGATGCGCTCCCCGGCGGGGGCGAAGAACGCCTGGGCGAACACGAGCCCGGCGGCGGTGCCGTAGATGAAGAAGTCGTACCACTCGATCGTGGTGCCGACGAGGGTCGCCATCGCGATCCTGCGCCGTCCCGCTGCGGTGGTGGCGTCGGTCCTGGAGGAGGTCGTGGCGGTCATGCCGTCTCCTTGAGCCGGGGCCCGCTCCTGCGCGAGCCGTGGGTCCTGCGGTGCTGGCGGGGTGCGCCGGCCCTGCGCGGTCGGGGTGCCACCGGCCCCGCGCTCGTCGCGCTCCGGGCGGGTTCCCCGCCGGGACCGGCCGCGCTGCCGGTGCACGCCGACGTTCGCAGTCGCCGCAGTTCGTGTAAAGCGGAGACGATCGAGGTGCAAACCCGGTTCTGCCGGTGTTGGGCTCCGCGTCAGGACGCCCGTGGGCGTTCCCGGGCCCGCGGCGTCACCCCCGCACGGTGAACGCGTCGAGCGGCGTCCCGGCCTCGTAGGGGCCGAAGAACAGGTCGGCGCCGTCCCCGGTCAGCGTCACGCCCGAGCCGTCGGTCCCGTCGAAACCCGCGACGTCGGCGAACGGCAGCCGGTCGCGGGGCTCGTCGGGGTCGGCGATCTCCAGCACCCACCCGCCGGCGACCGGCACCAGCCCCGGCTCGCGCAGGACGACGCGCATCAGCCCGCCGTGACCGGTGAGCACCACCGCCCCGCGGAAGCGCAGCCCCGCTCCGCGGGCGGCGGACCCCGGGAAGGCGAAGGCGCCCCCTTCGCGCACGGCGCCGTCGAGCAGGTCCACCCGGCCGTCGGGCGTGCGCGAGACGTAGCGCAGCAGCGACTCCTTGACGCCCCACACGAGCGCGCTCACGCGGCACCCCCGGTCCACCGGATCGAGTGGGCGAACGCGATCAGGGCGCGCACCCGCTCGGGCGGGTCCACGCTCGCCGACCAGATGACGTCGATGCCGACGGGTTCCACGGGGGGCTCGATCTCCTTGACCGCGAGGGGGTAGCCCTCGTAGCTGCGCCGGTTGGCGGGCCGCTGCACCAGGACGCCGTAGCCCAGGCCGCGCCCGACGAGGGTGCGGACCGCCTCGTAGCTGCCGGTGCGGTGACGCACGCGGGGGGTCAGCCCGCGGGCGGCGAACATCGACAGCGTGTGCTCGCTGGACGGTGGCGCGTCCAGCAGGATGAGGTCGCGCTCGACGAGGTCCTCCAGCCGCACCGCGTCGGCGCCGGCGAGGGGGTCCTCGGCGGAGAGGAGCACGTGCGCCGGCAGCGCGAAGAGGCGCTCGCGCCGCGGGCACCCGGGGACGAGCGTCTCGTAGACGAAGGCGACGTCCACCTCGCCGGACTCGATCCGGCCGGCCAGGCGGTCGTGGGTGACCTCCAGCAGGTGCAGCTCCACGCGCGGGTGGGCCGCGGCGAAGTCGTGCAGCAGCGTGGGCAGCACGGTGGGCACCAGGGTCGGGTAGCACCCGATGGTGATGGGCCCCACGAGCTCGCCGGGCACGCCCCGCAGCTCGGCCGCGAGCTCGCGGGCCGCGGCGAGCAGCGGGCGCGCACGGTCGACGACGTGCGCACCGGCGCTGGTCAGCGTGGCCCCGTGGGCACGGCGGCGCAGTGTCAGGGGGGTGCCGAGCAGCCGGTCCAGCTCGCTGAGGGCGTCGGAGAGGGCGGACGGGGAGACGTGCAGCTCGCGGGCGGCGGCGGAGATGGTGCCCGCGTCCGCGACGGCCACGAGGTAGGCGAGCTGGCGGAGGGTGAAGTCCGGGACGGGCACCACGTCGAGACCCCTTCGTCGACTCAGCCGGTCATCCTGCGCGGAACATCCCGCTTTTACCAGGGTGGTGGCCGGACCATACTCGCTCCCACCGATGCACCGACGCACCGACGCAGCGCTGGACACGAGGATGTGCCTGATGAGCCGACCGGCCCCCGTCGCCGACTGGGTGACGATCCCCGACCTGTACCGCGACCCGTTCCCGATCTACGACAGGCTGCGCGCCGAGGGCGGTGTCCACTGGGTCCCCGCCGTCGGGCGGTACCTCATCACGACGTACGACGCCGTCCACGCCACCGAGGTCGACCAGGGGACGTTCTCGGCGAACGAGGAGGGGTCGCTGCAGATCCGCGCGATGGGGCACTCGATGCTCCGCCGGGACGACCCCGAGCACTACCCCGAGCGCAAGGCCTGGCAGCCGGTGCTGCGCCCCGGCGTCGTCAAGCGCACCTGGACGTCGGTGTTCGAGCGCAACGCCGAGCGGTACCTCGCCGAGATGGTGGCGAAGGGGCCGGGCGCCGACCTCATCGGGGACTTCGCCGCGCCCTTCGCCGCCGAGAACCTGCGCGAGGTCCTCGGGTTCCACAACGTCACGCAGCAGGACCTGCAGCGGTGGTCGCAGACCCTCATCGACGCGACGGGGAACTACGCCGACGACCCCGACGTGTGGGCCCGGGGCGAGCGGTCCTTCGACGAGGTGGACGTCGCCCTGGACGAGATGCTGCGCTGGCACGCCGACCACCCCGACCACTCCCTCATCTCCACCCTGCTGCGCACGCCGGACTACGAGATGCCCCTCGAGAAGGTCCGGGCCAACGTCAAGATGACGATCGGCGGCGGCCTCAACGAACCGCGCGACGCGCTGGGCGTCGCCGCCTGGGCCCTGCTGACCCACCCCGAGCAGCGCCGGGCGGTCGAGGACGGCAGGGCCTCGTGGCAGACCGTCTTCGACGAGGCCCTGCGGTGGATCGCCCCCATCGGCCTGTACTCCCGGCAGGTCACCCGCGACACGGTGCTGGCCGGGGTGCGGCTGCCCGCGGGCGCGCGCCTGGGCATCTGCATCCTGTCCGCCAACCGCGACGAGCGGGTCTGGGCCGACCCGGCCGCCTTCGACGTGCAGCGGGAGGTGAAACCCCACCTGGCGTTCAGCAAGGGGGTGCACGTCTGCCTCGGGGCCTGGGTCGCGCGCGCGGAGGTCGCCACCGTCGGCCTGCCCGCCCTGTTCGGGCGGCTGGAGGGCCTCGACCTCGTCCCCGAGGACCCGGCCGAGATCGGCGGGTGGGTCTTCCGCGGCATGCTCAAGCTCCCCGTGTCCTGGCGCGGGACCCGCTCGAGCGCGGCTCCCCCGGCCTCCACGGCGTCCCCGGTCCCCGCGGCCGCCGCGGCACCCGGCCCGGCGCGCCGGGGACCGTCGGTGGCCGTCGTCGGCGCCGGCCCCGCGGGGTGCTTCACCGCGCAGGCGGTGCGGCGCGCCCTGCCCGCGGCCCGCATCGACGTGTTCGACCGGCTGCCCGTGCCGTACGGGCTCGTCCGGTACGGGGTGGCCGCCGACCACCAGGGCACCAAGGCGGTGGCGCGGCAGTTCGACCGGCTGTTCCAGGACGAGCAGGTGCGCTTCCACGGCAACGTGACCCTGGGCGGCGAGCTCGACCTGGCGACGCTGCGGTCCACGTTCGACGCGGTCGTGCTCGCCACCGGGCTGCACGAGGACGAGGTCCTCGCCGTCCCGGGGGCGCGGCTCGCGGGCGTCACGGGCTCGGGCCGGCTGACCCGCACCTTGAACGGCCACCCCGACGAGCACGACGGTGCCCGCACCCTCGAGCCGCTGGGCGCGGAGGTGGTCGTCGTCGGTCACGGCAACGTCGCGGTCGACGTCGTGCGGCTGCTGACCCGCGACCGCGCCGCCCTGCACGGCAGCGACGTCGACGACGCCGTCCGCGACCGGCTCGTCGAGGACCTGCGCGTGGTGCACGTGGTCGGCCGCTCCCTGCCGCACCGGGCGCGCTTCGACCCGGTCGTGCTGCGCGAGCTCGCGGACCTGCCGGGGGTGGCGCACGTCGTCCACGGCCTCGAGGACGCCGAGCTGCCGGCCGGCGACGCGCGCGTCGAGGCGGTGCGCGCCCTCGCCGCCTCCACCTCCACCTCCACCTCCACGGCCCCGGGTGCGCGGGTGCGGGTGGAGTGGTGGTTCGGGTTCACCCCGGAACGGTTCGAGGGCACCGCGCGCGTCGAGGCCGCCTGCTTCCGGGGACCGCGCGGGCCCGTGCGCCTGGCGTGCGGCTCCGTGGTGACCGCCGTCGGTTTCCGCGCGGACGGCACCACCCCGCTGGTCCCCGGGGCGCACGGGACCGGACGCGTCGAGCCGGGCCTGTACGCGGCGGGCTGGCTGCGCAGCGGCCCGCGCGGGACCATCGCCGACCAGCGCGCCGACGCGCGCGACCTGGCGGAGCTGATCCGCGCCGACCTGGCCCGCGGCGCCGACGGCACCGGCCGACCCGGCCGCGACGGGCTGCCGCCGCTGCCCGGTGCGGTGGACTTCGACGGGTGGCGCCGCATCGACCTGCGCGAGACGCTCGACGCCGCGCCCGGGCGGGTCCGCACCAAGATCCGCACCCGGGAGGAGCTGCTGAGCACCGCGCGCAGCGACCTGCCCCTGCCGGGGGCGGACCCCGGCCGGCCGGGCCGGCCCGCGGCGCCGGACCTCCCGCTCACCATCGCGTTCGGCACCGAGTCCGGCAACGCCGAGCTCGTCGCCGAGGAACTGCGGCGGCGGCTCGGGTCGGGCACCGACGCCGAGGTCGTCGACCTGGCCACCGCCACCCCCGGGGACCTCGCCCCGGAGCGCTTCCTCGTCCTCGCGTGCTCGACGTACGGCGACGGGGAACTGCCCACCGCGGTCCGCCCGTTCCGCGAGCGCCTGCTCGCCGAGCGACCCGACCTGTCGGCGCTGAGGTACGCCGTGTTCGGCCTGGGCGACCGCAGCTACACGAGGACGTACTCGCGCGGCAGCGAACTCCTCGACGAGGCGCTGGCCGGCTGCGGGGCCGTCCGCGTCGGGGAGTACGGGCGCCACGACGCCGGGGGCGGCGAGGACGCGGCCCGGGTCGCCGCCGACTGGTTCGAGGGCGTCCTGGCCGAGGTGGGTGCGCCCGCACCGGTCGGCGCGGGGGCCTGACCGGCGGGCGGCGGGCGGCGGGGGCGCCGCTTATCCCGTGGTGACCACCCGGGACAACGATTACCGTCGATCCACGTGCGGGAACTCCCCCTGAAAGACCCCGGCGCCCCCGACGTCCGATCACCCCTGCGCCTGCTGCTGCGCACGGCCGCGCAGCAGCGGCGCTCCATGGCGATCGGCACCGCCTTCGGCTGCGCGTGGATGCTCACGCAGGCCGTCCTGCCCGCCGCCGTCGGCCGGGCCATCGACGAGGGCGTCCTCGCCGGCGACGACGCCGCCCTGCTGCGCTGGGCCGGCGTCGTGCTCGCCCTGGCGGTCGTCACCACCGTGGCCGCGGTGCTGCGGCACCGCTACGCGGTCACCAACTGGCTGACCGCCTGCTTCCGGACCCTGCAGCAGGTCGGCCGGCACACCGCGCACGCCGGCACCGCCGTCACCGCCCGGCTGCCGCAGGGCGAGGTGCTCGCCAGCACCTCCTCCGACGGGCCCCGCGTGGGCGACGCCTTCGACGTCACCCAGCGCGCCGTGGCGTCCGTGCTCGCCGTCGTGGTCGTCGCCGTCCTGGTGCTGCGCACCTCCGTGCCGCTGGGCCTGATCGTGCTGCTCGGCATCCCCGCGGTGCTGGTGGTCCTGGTGCTGCTGCTGCGGCCCCTGAAGGCGCGGCAGCAGCACCAGCGCGAGCTGAGCGGGCAGCTGACGGCCCTGGGCACCGACACCGTGCGGGGTCTGCGCGTCCTGCGCGGCGTCGGCGGCGAGGAGCTGTTCCTGGCCCGCTACCGCGAGCAGAGCCAGCGGGTGCGGGCCGCCGGCGTGCGCGTGGCCGCCTGGGAGTCCGGCCTGGAGGCCCTGCAGGTCCTCGTGCCGGGGCTGCTCGTCGCGGCCCTGGTGTGGGCGGGCGCGCGCGCCACCGTCCGCGGCGAGATCAGCCCCGGCCAGCTCGTGGCCCTGTACGGCTACGCGGCGTTCCTGACCGCACCGCTGCGGATGCTCGTGGAGACGGCCGACAAGTACGCCCGCGCGCTCGTGGCCGCACGGCGCCTGGTGACGCTGCTGGGCGTGCCGCCGCGGCTGGCCGACGCGCCCGAGGGCGAGCAGCAGCACCCGCCGGCCGGTGCGCTGGCCGATCCCGCGACCGGGGTGGTCGCCGCACCCGGCGAGCTGACCGCCGTCGTCAGCGACCCGCCCGAGCTGGCCGCGCCGCTGCTGCGCCGGCTGGCCCGCTTCGACGACTGCGACGGCGACCCCGGCGCCACCCTGGCGGGGGTGGCGCTGCGCTCGGTGCCCGTGGCGGAGGTCCGCCGCCGCGTCGTGCTCGCCGAGGACGACGCGCAGCTCTTCAGCGGCACCCTGCGCGAGCAGGTCGACCCCGAGGGCCGGCACACCGACGCGCAGGTGCTCGCCGCGATCGAGGTCGCCGACGCCACCGAGCTCCTCGACCTCGTCGACGGCGGCCTGGCCGGCACCGTCACCGAGCGGGGGCGTTCCCTGTCCGGCGGGCAGCGCCAGCGCCTGGCGCTGGCCCGGGCGCTGCTGCGCGACCCCGAGGTCCTCGTGCTCGTCGAGCCCACCAGCGCCGTCGACGCCCACACCGAGGCCCGCGTCGCGGCCCGGCTGCGGGCCGCGCGCACCGGGCGCACCACGCTCGTCGCCACCGTCAGCCCGCTCGTGCTGCCGCACGCCGACACCGTGCAGTGGGTGCGCGACGGGCGGGTCGTCGCCACCGGCCGGCACGCCGACCTGCTGGCCGGCGAGCCCGCCTACCGCCGGTTCGTCACCCGCGACGCCGGGGACGGCGACGCGCACGGTGCGCCCACCGCCGGCGCGGTGCCGGCGCAACCCGCCGCCCGCCGGCCCGTGCCCGCCCCGCTGCCCCGCCAGGAGACCTGAGTGAGCACCGCCGCCGAGGGCACCGAACCCCTCCAGGACGAGCGCACCACCCTGCCCGTCGCCGACCGCGCCCAGGTGCTGCAGGACGTGCGCCGGCTCGTGCGCCGGCACCGCCGCCCCGGCCTGGTGATGATGCTGCTGCACTCCGGCGCCGCCCTCGTCGGCCTGGCCGGACCGTGGCTGCTGGGGAACCTCGTGGACCGCGTCGTGGCCGCCGTGCGCGGCGCCGACGCGGCCGCGGCCCTCGCCGACGTGGACCGCACCGTCGCGCTGCTCGCCGCCGCCGTCGTGGCGCAGGCGATGCTGGCGCGGGTGGCGCGGTACCGGTCGCTGTCGCTGTCGGAGGAGGTGTTCGCCGAGCTGCGCGAGGAGTTCCTCGCCCGCGCCACCCGGCTGCCGCTGTCGGTCGTGGAGCAGGCCGGCACCGGTGACCTCGTCTCGCGCACCACCAACGACGTCGAGTCCCTCAGCTACACCGTGCGGTACGGCGCACCCGCGATCCTCGTGGCCGCCGTCACCACCGCGTTCACCGTCGCCGCGGCGTTCCTCACCGGCCCGCTCGTGGCGCTGGCGATCCTCGCCGGCCTGCCCGGCCTGCTGATCGCCACCCGCTGGTACCTGCGCCGCGCCCCCGCCGGCTACGCCGCCGAGCGCGCCTGGTGGGGACGCATCTCCACCACCCTCGGCGAGAACGTCGAGAACACCCGCACCGTGGAGGCGCTGGGCCTGGCCGGGCACCGGGTCCGGCTGCTCGACCGCGTCATCGCCGAGACCGTGCGGCGCGAGCGGTACACCCTGCGGCTGCGCACCGCCTGGTTCCCCACCATCGAGATGTCGTACCTGCTGCCCGTCGTCGCGGCCCTGGTGTGGGGCGGTTTCCTGGTGCGGCACGGCCTCGCCACCGCCGGGGAGGTCGCGGCGGTCGTGCTGTACCTGCGCCAGCTCGTCGGCCCCGTCACGGAACTGCTCATCTGGTGGGACGAGCTGCAGGTCGGCCAGGCGTCCTTCGCGCGCGTCGTGGGCCTGGCGACCGTCGCCCCCGACCGCAGCGTCAGCGGCGAGGAGGCCACCTCCGACGACGTGCGCGCCGACCGGGTCGGTTTCGAGTACTCGCCCGGCCGGCCGGTCCTGCACGGGGTGTCGCTGTCGCTGGAGCCCGGCGAGCGCCTCGCGGTCGTCGGGCCCACCGGTGCCGGCAAGTCCACCCTGGGCCGGCTCATCGCCGGCATCACCCCGCCCACCAGCGGCTCGGTGCGCGTGGGCGGCGCGGAGGTGACCGGGCTGCCGCTGGAGGAGATGCGCCGGCAGGTCGCCCTCGTCACCCAGGAGCGGCACGTGTTCAGCGCCTCGCTGCGCGACAACGTCGCCCTGCCCGTGCCCGACGCCGACGACGCCGCGGTGGAGGCCGCGCTGGAGGCCGTCGACGCGCTCGGCTGGGTGCGGGCGCTGCCGCAGGGCCTGGCGACGACGGTCGGTGAGAACGGGGTGGAGCTGTCCGCCTCGCAGGCGCAGCAGGTGGCGCTGGCCCGCCTGGTGCTGGCCGACCCGCACACCCTCGTGCTCGACGAGGCGACCTCGCTGCTGGACCCGAACGCGGCCCGGCACACCGAGCGGTCGCTGGCGGCGGTGCTGGCCGGGCGCACCACCGTGGCCATCGCGCACCGCCTGCACACCGCGCACGACGCCGACCGCATCGCCGTCGTCGAGGGCGGGCGCATCACCGAGCTCGGCACCCACGACGAGCTGGTCGACGCCGGTGGTCCGTACGCGAGCCTGTGGCGCAGCTGGCACGGCGGCTGAGGGGGCAGACACCCCCGCGGGGGCCGTGGCACGGTGGTCGCGTGACGCTGGAGGACCTCGTCAGGCTGCGCCGGGTGCGGGACCTGATCGACCGCGAGCACGCGCAGCCGCTGGACGTCCCCGCGCTGGCGCGCGCCGCGCTGATGTCGCCCGGCCACTTCTCGCGCAGCTTCCGCGCGGCCTTCGGGGAGAGCCCGTACAGCTACCTGATGACGCGGCGGGTGGAGCGGGCCAAGGCGCTGCTGCGGCGCGGCGACCTGACGGTGACGGAGGTGTGCGTGGCGGTCGGGTGCACGTCGCTGGGCTCGTTCAGCTCGCGGTTCACCGAGCTGGTCGGCGAGAGCCCCAGCGCGTACCGGGCCCGCCACCACGACGGGGCGGCCGTCGTGCCCGCCTGCGTCGCCCGGGTCCGCACGCGACCGGTCAGGAACGGAGAAGCCCGGGGCGCGGGCGCACCCCTAGCGTGACGCGCATGGACATCACGCTCTCGCAGTGCTTCATCGCCGTCGACGACCACGAGGCCGCTCTCGCGTTCTACCGCGACGCCCTCGGCCTGGAGGTGCGCAACGACGTCGAGTTCGAGGGGATGCGCTGGACGACCGTCGGCTCCCCCGCGCAACCGGACGTGGAGATCGTGCTCGAGCCGCCGCTGGCGGACCCGAACGCCTCCCCCGCCGACCGCCGGGCCGCCGCGGAGCTGCTGGCGAAGGGCATGCTGCGCGGGGTCATCTTCCGCACCGACGACTGCGACGCCACCTTCGAGCGGGTGCGCGCCGCGGGCGGGGAGGTGCTGCAGGAACCGGTGGACCAGCCGTACGGCGTGCGCGACTGCGCCTTCCGCGACCCCGCCGGCAACATGCTGCGCTTCAACCAGCCGAAGGGCGGGTGACGGCCGGCCGCGGGCGGGGGGCGCGGGGGCCGCGGCGGAACCCCCGGGGTCCCGCCGCGGCCACCGCGTCAGGGGCTCGTCAGCCCTTCTCCCCCTTCGCGAACGGCTGCTCCGGGTAGACCGCGTCCACCTCGATCTCCACCAGCCAGCCGGCGACCGGCAGCGAGGCCACCTCCAGCGCCGAGCGCGACGGCCGGGCGGGGTTCTCGAACAGCGGCGGGGCGGGCGCCGCGGTGCCCAGCGGCACGTCGACCGCCTCGTTCGTCTCCAGGTCGACGTTGGCGAAGTACTGCCGGTACGCGCGGTTCCAGCCGGCGAAGTCGGCCGTCTCGGTGCCCTCCTCGTTGGCGAGGAACACGCGCATGGTGACGACGTCGTCGAAGCTCAGGCCCTGCGCGGCGAGGTTCTCCCCGATCGCCGCCAGGGCGTTCAGGCCCTGCGCCTCGGTGAGCGTCACGCCCTCGGGCAGCGCACCGCCGAGGGCGGCGAGGTCCACGTACGCGTCCGGGGTGCCCGGCTCGGCGTCGGGGTTCGCCGCCGCCGGACCGATGCCGCTGGACTTGTAGATCGCCGTGCCCGGGCCGATGCCGACACCGTTCGCGATGAACGGGTTGGTCTCGCCCAGGGGCAGCGCCACCTCGACCGTTCCCGGCGCGGGGGTCCCGCCGCGGGCGGCGGCGACACCGGCACCGGCTCCCAGGCCGACGAGGAGCAGCGCGCTGACGCCCACGGCCACCGGCCGACGGGACAGGTTCTTCTTCACTCGGGTTCCTCCGGTTCGGTGGTTCAGCTGCTCATGACGCGCTGGTGCAGCGCGGTGACGGCGGCGCGGGCGGAGGTCATCGCACCGTGCTGCCAGGCGATGGCGTGCGAGAGGTGGTCTCCGGCGAAGTACACGTTGCCCTGCGGGGCGAGCAGCGTGGCGTACTCGGGGCCGGTCTGCGAGCTCCAGTCCACCCAGCCGGCCTCGCTGTACCTCGTCGCGCTCCAGGACACCGAGAACGAGGAGGCGATGTCCTGGCCGTACACGTCGCCGTGGATGAGGGCGCCGTTCTGCACGGCCCGCGCGCGGCGCTCGGCGTGCGGCAGGGCCGCGTAGTCCAGGGCGGTCTGGCCGTAGTTGTAGTAGCCGACGACGACGCCGCGCTCGGTGTGGAAACCGGAAGACGGGTACCAGACGTGCGCGAGGTCCAGGTCGGTGTTCGTGATGCCGCCGTAGATGCGCATGTCCTCCTCCCACCAGCGGCGGGAGTACTCCAGGCCGATCTTCCCGGTCGGCGACGGGCTCGCCGCCTGCAGCGCCGTCGTCACGCCGGGGCCCAGGTTGTGCGGGATGCGCGCGGCGATGTGCGGCGGGATCGTGTTCACCAGGAAGTCGGCGCTCGCCGTGCGCGTGGCGCCGCGGGCGTCGACGTAGTCGACCTCCGCACCGTCGGCGGTGGTGCGGATCCCGGTGACCTCGGCGCCGTAGCGGACCTTCGACGGGCCGACCGCCTTCTCCAGCGCGTACGCGATGCGGTCCATGCCGCCGACCGGCTGGAACATCATGACGGCCTGGTCCCAGCCGAACTCGAAGGAGAACTCCCGGCCGATGCCGCTGGCGATGACGTCGTGCAGCCCCGGTGCCGGGGAGACGGACCCCGCCTCCAGGCCCGCACCGGGTTCGACGTCGAAACCGCGCCGGCCGCTGCCGCCGAGGTACAGGTCCGCCGCGGCCGGGTCGCCGGTGGAGTTCCCCAGGTCGCCGAAGTCGCGCAGGAACTCGATGAGCGACTCCTTGTCGTCGCCGCTCAGCTCCCCGTCCAGCGCGCCGGCGTTCGTGGCCTTCGCCAGCAGTTCCGAGACGTAGCCGTACACGTCCGCCTTCGCGGTGCGGTGCTTGACGGCCGTGCCGGAGATCGCGGTGTCGCCGGTGTAGTACAGCAGCGCGTCGGCGTTCTGGTTCACGAACGGCTCGATCGCGACCCCCAGCTCGCGGCAGTAGTCCAGGGTGACGTGGTGCTGCGGGATGCGCGCCGGTCCGCAGTTCATGTACTGCCCCTCGGCGAACCGCACGCGCTGCGTCTCGCCGTTCAGGTCGGTCTCGGTGTCACCGCCGCGCACCGTCCAGTTCCGACCACCGGGGCGCTGGCGCCCCTCCAGCAGGGTCACGCGGTACCCGGCCTTGCCCAGTTCGTAGGCGGTGGTCAGCCCGGCGATGCCGGCGCCCAGCACCAGCACGCTGCGGGCCGAGCGGCCGGTGAGGGTGAAGTCGGACGCGCGCGGCGGGGTGTACGCGGCGTTCTCGGCGGCCGAGGCCAGCGGGGCCAGGCCCAGGGCGCCCATGGCGCTGAACATGGCGCCGGCGCCGCCGGTGGCGCCGACACCACGGAGGAAGTTCCTGCGGGAAACGGGCACGGTTCTCCTCGGGAGGACACAGGGGGATCGCCCACGGTGAGGGGGGATGCCTGAACTCTGGCGGTGCCGTGTTTCGGGGAGATCACACGATTATCAACACTGCGTGACGAGGAAGATCCGGAGCGGAGTGGCCCAGGTGATCACCCCGCGTGCTCGCATCCTTGCGCCGCCGCTGCGCGGGGTATTGGATGGCGCCGTCCGCGGTCCACCACCCCGCCTGGAGCACGTATGCCGCACCGTCGCCGCACCTCCCTCCTCGCGCTCGTCGGCCTGACCGCCGGGGTCGCCGTCGCCGCCCCGGCCACCGCCGCACCCACCACCGAGAAGGTCCCCCTCGCCGTCGGCACCGGTGGGGCCGTCGCCACGGTCGACCCCGACGCCACCCGCATCGGCCTGGACGTCCTCGCCGACGGCGGCAACGCCGCCGACGCCGCCGTGGCGGCCGCCGCCGCGCTCGGCGTCACCGAGCCCTACTCCGCCGGCGTCGGCGGCGGCGGCTTCTTCGTCTACTACGACGCCGGGACCGGCGAGGTCTCCACCATCGACGGCCGCGAGACCGCCCCGGCGGCCATGGGCGCCACCGCGTTCCTCGACGAGGACGGCAACCCCCTGCCCTTCGCCGAGGCCGTCACCAGCGGCCTGTCCGTGGGCACCCCGGGGACGCCGCGCACGTGGGAACGGGCGCTGGAGGAGTTCGGCACCCAGTCGCTGGGCGACGTGCTCGCCGGGCCCACCGCCCTGGCGCGCGACGGGTTCGTCGTCGACGAGACGTTCCGCCAGCAGACCGCCGAGAACGAGGAGCGCTTCCGCACCTTCCCCGCGACGGCGGAGCTGTTCCTGCCCGGCGGCGAACTGCCCGAGGTCGGCTCGGTCTTCCGCAACCCCGACCTCGCCCGCACCTACCGGCAGCTCGCCGCGCGCGGTGTGGACTCCTTCTACACCGGCCGGCTCGCCGACGAGATCGCGGCGACCGCGCAGGACCCGCAGGAGGCCGCCGGGGTCGCGGAGGTCCACGCCGGCCTGCTCACCGAGGACGACCTCGCCGCCTACGACGCCCCGCTGCGCGAGGCGACGAAGGTGGAGTACCGCGGCCTGGAGGTCTACGGCATGGCGCCCCCCTCCAGCGGCGGCACCACCGTCGGCGAGGCCCTGAACATCCTCGACCAGTACCCGCTCGCCTCGATGCCCGCCGCCGACCGGCTCCACCACTACCTCGAGGCGGGTGCGCTCGCCTTCGCCGACCGCAACGCCTACGTCGGCGACCCCGCCTACACCCAGGTCCCCGTCGACGAACTGCTCTCCGAGGGGCTCGCGGCCGAGCGCTCCTGCGGGATCGACCCCACCGCCGCGGCGCCCAAGCCCGTCCCGGCCGGCGTGCCGGACGGCGAGTACGCCGCGTGCGCCGACGCCGAGGGCGCGAGCGTGCCGGACACCGCAGCGGGCGTGTCCACCACGCACCTGACCGTCGCCGACGCCGAGGGCAACATCGCCAGCTACACGCTGACGATCGAGCAGACCGGCGGCAGCGGCATCACCGTGCCGGGCCGCGGGTTCCTGCTCAACAACGAGCTCACCGACTTCACCTTCGCGCCCGCCGACCTCACGAAGCCGGAACCCAATCTGCCCGCCCCCGGCAAGCGGCCGCGCAGCAGCATGGCGCCCACGATCGTGCTGAACGACGGCGAGCCCCTCATGGCGCTCGGCTCCCCCGGCGGCAGCACCATCATCACGACCGTGCTGCAGACCCTCGTGAACCGGATCGACGCCAACATGCAGCTCGACGAGGCCATCGCCGCGCCGCGGGCCACCCCCCGCAACACGGCCACCGTGAGCGCCGAGCCGGCGTTCCTCGAGGCGCACGGGGCGGAGCTCACCGCGCTCGGCCACAGCTTCAGCGAGACCGCGGAGATCGGCGCGGCCACGGCGGTGGAGTTCCTGCCCACGCCGGAGGGGCGCACCCCGCTGATGCTCGCCGCGGCCGAGACCACCCGGCGCGGCGGCGGCAGCGCGGGCGTGGTGGACGACGTGCACGCCACCCGCGGCACGAAGGCCGCCCCCGACCTGGCGCCGTCCCTGGTCGACTGACCGGCCGTCCCCGGGGCGGGGCACCCCGCCCCGGGGACACCACGGCGGCTCAGCGCGCGGCGAGCTCCTCGAACCCCACGCCCGTCCACTCCGCCGAGCGCGCCCACAACCAGGCCGCGTCCGAGGTGTCGTACGCCGCCGCGGACGCCCGCTCCGGCACCGGGAAGCCCTTCCAGCCGCCGAACCCGTCCGGGCCGAAGTACTCCCCGCCGGCGGCGGCCGCATCGCCCGCCGCGCGCAGCAGCGGCCAGGCCCCCTGCGCCGGCGGGTGCCCCACGGCCCGGCCCAGCGCCCGGCCCAGCGCACCGCCCACGCGGCTGTCCGCCGCCAGCGGTGTCGCCTTCCAGAGGTTCGTGTCCGACAGGCCCGGGTGAGCGATCGTCGAGACCAGCGGCGCCCCCGCCGCCGCGGCGCGCCGCTGCAGCTCCAGCCCGAACAGCAGGTTCGACAGCTTCGACTGCCCGTACGCGTGCCAGCGCGAGTAGGAGCGCTCGCTGAGGTAGTTCTCGCGGTCCAGCGGACCGAACCGGTGCGCCACGCTGGCCACGCTGACCACGCGCGCACCGTTCCCGGCGAGCAGCAGCGGCAGCAGCAGGCCCGTCAGCGCGAAGTGCCCCAGGTGGTTCGTGCCGACCTGCAGCTCGAACCCGTCCGCGGTGCGGGCGAACGGCGGGGCCATGACGCCGGCGTTGTTCACCAGCACGTCCACGCTCGCGCGCCGGTCGGCGACGTCCGCCGCCGCGCGCCGCACGCTCGCCAGGTCGGCCACGTCCAGGGCCACCAGTTCCGCGGACGCCTTCACGCCCGAGTCGGCGACGTCCGCGCGCAACCGCTCCAGGGCCGCCTCGCCGCGGCCGGTGTCCCGGCAGGCCAGCAGCACGTCCGCGCCGCGGCGGGCGAACTCGGTGGCCACGTGGAACCCCAGGCCGGAGTTCGCGCCCGTCACCAGGACGGTGCGCCCGTCCTGCGGACCCAGCTCGTCCGGCGTCCAGACCGCCACCGGGCGGCCGCTCACGCCGGCTGGTACGGGGAGACGACGACCTCGACGCGCTGGAACTCCTTCAGGTCGGAGTAGCCCGTGGTGGCCATCGAGCGGCGCAGCGCACCGACGAGGTTCGTGGTGCCGTCGGCCACCCGGCCCGGGCCCTCGAGGATCTCCGCCAGCGGCGCCACCGTGCCCACGTGGACGCGCTCACCGCGCGGCAGCACCGGGTGGTGCGCCTCCGGGCCCCAGTGCCAGCCGCGCCCCGGGGCCTCCTCGGCGCGCGCCAGCGCCGCGCCGAGCATCACCGCGTCCGCGCCGCACGCCACCGCCTTGACGATGTCGCCTGAGGTGCCCACGCCGCCGTCGGCGATGACGTGCACGTACCGGCCGCCGGACTCGTCCATGTAGTCGCGCCGGGCCGCCGCCACGTCCGCGACGGCGCTGGCCATCGGCGCGTGGATGCCCAGGGTGCGGCGCGTGGTGTGGGCCGCGCCCCCGCCGAAGCCGACCAGGACGCCGGCGGCACCGGTGCGCATCAGGTGCAGGGAGGCCGTGTACGTCGCCGCGCCGCCCACCACGACCGGCACGTCCAGCTCGTAGATGAAGCGCTTGAGGTTCAGCGGCTCGCTGCGGCCGGAGACGTGCTCGGCGGAGACGGTGGTGCCGCGGATGACGAACAGGTCCACGCCAGCGTCGACGACGACCTTCCAGAACTCCTGGGTGCGCTGCGGCGACAGGGCACCGGCGACCGTCACGCCCTCGGCGCGCACCTGGGCCAGCCGCGCGGTGATCAGCTCGGCCTTGATCGGTTCCGCGTAGATCTCCTGCATGCGGCGGACCGCCACGGCCGGGTCCAGCGCGGAGATCTCCGCGAGCAGCGGCTCGGGGTCCTCGTAGCGGGTCCACAGGCCCTCGAGGTCCAGGACGCCCAGACCACCCAGCCGGCCCATGGCCACCGCCGTCGCCGGCGAGGCCACCGAGTCCATCGGGGCGCTCAGCACCGGGATGGAGAAGTGGTACGCGTCGATCTGCCAGGCGGTGGACACGTCCTCCGGGTCGCGGGTGCGGCGGCTGGGGACGATCGCCACGTCGTCGAAGCTGTAGGCGCGACGCCCCCGCTTGCCGCGGCCGATCTCGATCTCGTACACCCCGACAGGCTACCGGCTGCCCGGCGCCCGCCCCTCCCGCGGCGGGGAGGGCGGGCGCCGGGACTCAGCGACCGCGCGAGTAGTTGGGCGCCTCGACCGTCATCTGGATGTCGTGCGGGTGCGACTCCCGCAGCCCCGCCGGGGTGATCCGCACGAACCGGCCCACCCGCTGCAGGTCCGGCACCGTGCGGGCACCGGCGTAGAACATCGACTGGCGCAGACCGCCGACCAGCTGGTGCGCCACCGCCGCCAGCGGGCCGCGGTAGGGCACCTGCCCCTCCACGCCCTCCGGCACGAAGCGGTCGTCGGAGGCGACGTCGTTCTGGAAGTAGCGGTCCTTGGAGAACGAGCGGCCCCCGGAGCGGGTCTGCTGCGCACCCAGCGAACCCATCCCGCGGTAGCTCTTGAACTGCTTGCCGTTGATGAAGACCAGGTCGCCCGGGCTCTCCTCGCAGCCGGCCAGCAGCGAACCCAGCATCACCGTGTCCGCGCCCGCCACGATCGCCTTGGCGATGTCGCCGGAGTAGGCCAGGCCGCCGTCGCCGATGACCGGCACGCCCGCCGGGCGCGCGGCCTTGGAGGCCTCGTGGATGGCCGTGACCTGCGGCACGCCCACGCCCGAGACGACGCGGGTGGTGCAGATCGAGCCGGGCCCGACCCCCACCTTGATGCCGTCCACGCCGGCGTCCACCAGCGCCTGCGCGGCGGCGCGCGTGGCCACGTTGCCGCCGACGACGTCGACGTGCGCGGCCGCGCTGTCGGCCTTCAGGCGGGCGATCATCTCCAGCACCGCCCGCGAGTGCCCGTGGGCCATGTCCACCACGAGCACGTCGACGCCCGCCTCGACGAGCTGCATGCCGCGCTTCCAGGCGTCCTCGAAGATGCCGATCGCCGCGGCGACCCGCAGCCGGCCGTCCTCGTCCTTCGTCGCCAGGGGGTACTGCTCGTTCTTGACGTAGTCCTTCACCGTGATGAGGCCGGTGAGGCGGTTGCGCTCGTCGACGATCGGCAGCTTCTCGATCTTGTGCTGGCGCAGCAGCTGCTCGGCGTCGGCGGCGCTGATGCCGACCGGGGCCGTCACCAGCGGCATCGGGGTCATGACCTCGTGGACCGGGCGGGAGAAGTCCGTCTCGAAGCGCAGGTCGCGGTTGGTGACGATGCCCACGAGGGTGCCGTCGGCGTCCACGACCGGGACGCCGGAGATGCGGTAGCGCCCGCACAGCTCGTCCACGTCCGCCAGCGTGGCCCCCGGCGACGTCGTGACCGGGCGGGTCACCATGCCCGACTCCGAGCGCTTGACGATGTCGACCTGGTTGGCCTGCTCGTCGGCGGACAGGTTGCGGTGCAGCACGCCCAGGCCGCCCTGGCGGGCCATCGCGATCGCCATCCGGGACTCGGTGACGGTGTCCATCGCCGAGCTGAGCAGCGGCACGCGCAGCGTGACGCGCTTCGAGACCCGGCTGGAGGTGTCCGCCTCGGAGGGGACGACGTCCGACTCGCCGGGCAGCAGCAGGACGTCGTCGTAGGTCAGGCCGACGAACCCGAAGGGGTCGTGACCGGGGTCGTGGGGAGCGGAGAGGGGGGCCGGGGCACCGGTGGGGGTGTGCGCGCTCACCCCCACGATGCTACGGCTCCCTCAGCCCTGCTCCGACGGCTGCGCGGCTCCCTCGGACGGGTCCGCGGGCACGTCGGCGCCGGCGGTGGGCGCGCCGGCCCCCGCGTCCCCGGGAGCCTGCGCGTCCTCCGGCCGGGGGGAGGCCTCGGGCGAGGCCTCGGGCGACGGCGACGGCTGGGGCGACGGCGACGGCTGGGGCGACGGCTGGGGCGACGGCGACGGCACCGGCTCGGGCACGGCGTCCACCCCCGGCGACGGCTCCGGCGAGCCGACGGGCGACGAGGGCGGGACGGGCGGCACGAGGCCGACGGGGTCGGTGGGGTCGGCGGCACCCGCGTCCTGCTCCTCGCCGGCCGCGGTCCGCTCCGCCTCACCCGACGGCTCCCCCGTGGCGGTGCCCGGGGCGGACGGCGCGACCGGGTCGGACGGCGCGACCGGGTCGGACGGCGCGACCGGGTCGGACGGCGCGGTCGTGCCCACGGGCTCGGTGGGGGCCCCGCCGCCGGCGGGCTCCTCGCTCGGCACCGGCTCGGCCGGGTCCGACGGCTGCGCGGGCGCGTCCGTCGGCTCGGCCGGCACGCTCGGGGACGACGGGTCGGCCGCCGGCCCGCCGGGCTCGGCGGGAACGCTCGGGGAAGCGCCGGGAGAACCCCCGGACGACCCGCCCGTGGAGGGTGCCGGGGTGCTGGGCGCCGGTGTGCCCGTGCCCGTCGAGGGGCGCGGTGCGGGGGTGCCCGTTCCCGCGCCGGGGGTCTGCGCGCCTCCCTGCGCGGGGGCCGACGGGCTGGTGGGGACCGACGGGCTGGTCGGGACCGACGGGCTGGTCGGGACCGACGGGCTGGTCGGGACCGACGGGCTGGTCGGGACCGACGGCGACGAGCTCGCCGGGGGCACCATCGGCGCCACCCAGCGCGGGGAGGCCTCCACCGAGGGGGTCGAGGCGTCGACCAGGCCGGGCAGCGTCCGGGGGTCCGGGGGCGTGGTGGCCACCGGGGCGGTCACGAGCTCCTGCGCGGCGACCTGCCGGCGCAGCTCCTCCAGCTCCTCCCGGGCGCTGCGCACGGTGCGCACCAGCGGCGAGTCGCCCTGGGCGGCGCTCAGGCTCGCCAGGACGCGGTCGACGCGCTCGACCGCCTCCTCGTGCTCGCCGGAGGACGCGGCGGCGCGGGCCTGCTCCAGCTGGCGTTCCACGCGCTGCTCGACCGTGCCTCCGAACACCTCCCAGACGCTGTCGGGGAACCACGCGGGCCCACCGGCGAAGATCGGGCTGGTCACCTCGGCGGCGGACCCGGGGGCCGTGCCGCCGCTCGTCGCGGCCGCCGCGGCGGTGCCGCCCAGCAGGGCCAGCACCGCGCAGGCGGCGGCGGTGCCGCGGCCCAGGCGCTCCAGGGTCCGTCGTCGCGCCACCAGCACGCGGGGTGCGGGGACGGCCGGGGAGGCGCCGCGCGCGCCCTCGCCCGCGTGCTCCACGGGCACCGGCAGCTCCAGCGGGCGCGCGCCCGCGGTCAGCGGGTCGGCGTGCAGCGCGTAGGCGTCCAGCAGCCGCGCGACGGTGTCGTCCAGGTCGGCGCCGGTGGCGCGGTGGGAACCCAGGCGGTCCAGCAGCGCGTCGGTGGCGAGCAGGTCCGGGACCGTCGGCAGCTCCTCCGGGCCGCCCCGCAGGTGCCCGCGGTCCTCGCCGCTCACGACGTCACCCGCAGCGAGCCGTCGGCCAGCGCGGTCTTGCGCAGCTTCTGCACCGCACGGTGCTGGGCCACGCGCACCGCACCGGCCGTCATGTCCAGGGCACGGCCGGTCTCCTCCGCGGACATGCCCGCGCCCACGCGCAGCGTGAGGATCTCCCGCAGCTTGGGCGGCAGGGTGTCCAGCAGGCGCCCGACGGTCTCGGCGTCGAACGCGTCCAGGGCCAGCTGCTCCGGACCCGGCTCGGCGGCGGCCGAGTCCGGGACCTCGTCGGTGGGCACGGGAGCCCGGTACGCGGCCCGCTGCGCGTCGGCGACCTTGTTGGCCGCGATGCGGTACACGAACGCCTCGAACGGGCGTCCGGTGTCCTTGTAGCGGGGCAGTGCCGTCAGCACGGCGATGCAGACCTCCTGTGCCGCGTCCTCGGCGGCGTGATCAGCCCCGGGCATGCGCCCGAGCCTGGCCCGGCAGTAGCGGTGGACGAGGCGGCGAACCGCTGCCAGGAGGTCGGCGACGGCGCCCTGCTCCCCCGACAGGGCGCGCGCCGCCAGTTCCTGGAGCCCCCCGGCATCCACCCTGCTCATCGCGGGGACGACCCCGGCCGTTACACCACCGCCGTCGGCGCGCACCCCCGGGCCGTGCACCCCCGGGTCGTGCGCTGCCGGGTCGTCGCCGTCGAGGACCGCGGGACCCGTGCGCACGTCCACGGGGTCGGGGGCGACGGCAGCGCCGGGGCCGGCGCGCCGCGCGGCGTCCGTCCCGGCCGGTCCACCGGCCTCCTCGCCCCCAGGGCTCACGCGCCTACCGTACGAGACCCCAGCGGAATCCCACAGCCACCGCCTGCGCGCGGTCCGCCGCCTCGAGCTTGCGGAACAGCCGGCGGGCGTGCGTCTTGACGGTGTCCTCCGACAGGAACAGCTCCCGGCCGATCTCGGCGTTGCTGCGGCCGCGGCTCATGCCGACCAGGACCTGGCCCTCGCGCTCGGTCAGCACCGGCGCACGGCCGGACAGCACCGTGCGGGTGCGGCCACCGCCACGGCGGCGCGAGACGTCCTGCAGCGCCTGGAGCACCGCGGTGGCCAGCTCCTCGCGGGAGACGTCCTTGACGACGTAGCCGCGAGCGCCGGAGGCCACGGCCCGGGCGACGCCGTCGCCGTCCTCGGCCATCGTGGCCATCAGGACGTTCGCCTCCGGGTGGCGGGCGAGCAGGCGGCGGGCCGCCTCCACGCCCCCGATGCCGGGCATGCGCACGTCCATGATGACGAGCGAGGGCCGTTCGACGGGCCAGCGCGTCAGCGCCTCCTCACCGGAGGCGGCACCCACGACGCGAGTCACACCCGGGACCGCGGCGACCATGCGCCGCATCGCCTCCCGGGCCAGCGGGAGGTCATCGCAGACCAGGACCGTAGCCACCACTTGCCTCTTCCCTGTACGGGTGGAACGGGTCCTTCCGTGGACCCGTGGGACCCGCACCGAGCGAGCCTCGGGGAAGGCATCGGCACGCGGCCGCGCGCACCTGAGCCCCGCGGTGCGCGGGACCCGGACCGCGGCGCCGGCGCGGACGTCAGGCGCGCACGGCGCGCACGCACCGGCGCACCGCGTCGGCCAGCGACGTGGCGCGCTCGCAGCCCTGCACCGACTCCGGCCAGCCCGGCCCGCTGAGCACCACCAGCGGCGCCGGCCGCACGGCCAGCAGCGCGTCGAGCGCGGCGACGTCGGCGGGTCCGCGCGCCCGCTGGGCGTGCAGGAGGACCGCGGGGGGGCGCGTGCGCCGCACCGCCGCGGCGAGCACCCGCACCGGCACGCCGTCGCCGACGGAGCGGGCACCCGCCCCCGCCTCGGCCAGCGCGGCGGCCGCGGCCAGCAGCAGGGGCCCGCGCGGGGCCGGGTCGGCGCCGGCGAGCACGACGGCGCGCTCGCCGGCGCGCGTGGGCAGCACGGCCAGGGCCCTGGCCACGGCCTCGTGCAGCGCGGCGTCGTCGGTGGCGAGCGCTGGGCCGAGGACGGCGTCCCAGGCGGACGCGGCACCGCGGTTGCGGACCTCCTCGGCGAAGCGGTCCGCCAGGCTCTGCACGGCCCAGTCCTGCAGCTCCCCCGGGCTGCGCGGGACCCCGGTGGCCCCGTCGTCGGCGCCCTCGTCGTCGGGGTCGTCGTCGAGGGCGTCCTCCTCGCCGGCGGGGTCCGCGCCGCTCGCGGGGCCCGGCGCGCCCGCTCGTCCCCGGACGGTCCCGGGGGAGCCCTCGCGCGCCGCGGGCAGGCCGGCGAGGGGGTCCGCAGCGGTGCTGCCGGCCGCGTCCTCGGCCCCGGCGATGGCGGCGGCGTCGGTGACGGCGGCCTCGATGACGGCGGCGGGGATGGTGGAGACGCTGGCGAGGGCGAAGCCGCCGTCGGCGACGGCGGTGGTCGCGGCGATGGCGGCGGCCTCGGCGGGCGCCACGCCCTCGAGGGTGAGGCGGCGCATGACCACCAGGCGGGCCAGGTCGGTGGAGGAGTAGCGGCGGTGGGCCCCGGCGGTGTGCTCGGAGGGCCCCAGCCCGTAGCGGCGGTCCCAGGTGCGCAGCGTCGCGGGGGCGACCCCGAGCCGGCGCGCGACGGCGGCGACGGTGAGGGTCATGCGCGGGGCCGGCGGTGCGGTGGACCCCTGGGGCGACGAGGACACCCCCGGATCCTCCCGCGAGGGCGCCGGTGCCGCCACTCACCCGGCGGGACGCGGCGCGGCGACCCACGCCCGGGGCGGAGAAGTTGTTCAACGTTGTTCACCGCAGGTCAGACCACGAGCGGTCGCCGTCCCGGAAGTTGTTCACAGGGATGTTCACCGGTTGTGCACGGTGCGGTCGCCCACCGGCCCCCCGGGGCGGGTCGATGTGTCGCAGGTCACTTGCACTACCTCTGAACAACTCTTCGCCAGGGCCTTGAACAACTTCTGACGCGGTTGTAGCGTCCTACCTCGTCAGCAAGATCCACCGCCCCGCGGTGGCCCCCAGCACCCTCCCCTAGGAGCGCACCATGGCCGAGATCTCCCGCCTCCCCGGACCCGTCGCCGACATCTGGGAGTGGCAGCTCATCGGCTCCTGCCGCGACGCCGACCCGGACCTGTTCTTCCACCCCGAGGGCGAGCGCGGCCCGGCCCGCCGCAACCGCGACGCCGCCGCGCAGGCCGTGTGCGCCGGGTGCCCCGTCATCGAGGAGTGCCGCAAGCACGCCCTGAAGGTGCGCGAGCCCTACGGCGTGTGGGGCGGCCTGACCGAGGACGACCGCGAGGCCATCTACGCCACCGAGCGCCGCCGCACCCTGCGCATCGCCAGCTGACCCCGGCCGGCGGGCGGGGGCCCGCCGGCGTCGAACGGCGCACCCGCGCACGGTGTGGTGCGGTGCGCGGCGCGCCACGACGAGCAGCGCAGCAGGACGAGCAGCACGAGCACGACGAGCGAGCGCTCCCCGCAGCACCGGCGGGGACGCGAAGAGGCCCGGCCCCCCTGGGGGACCGGGCCTCTCGTCGTGCGGAGGGGTCAGTGGCCGTGGCCGTGACCGTGGCCGGCGGCCGCCGGCTCCTCCTCCTTCTTGTCCACCACGAGGGTGTCGGTGGTCAGGACCATCGAGGCGATCGACGCGGCGTTGACCAGCGCCGAGCGGGTCACCTTGACCGGGTCGATGACGCCCGCGGCCAGCAGGTCCACGTACTCGCCGGTGGCGGCGTTCAGGCCGTTGCCGGGCTCGAGGTCGCGCACCTTCTCGACCACGACGTAGCCCTCGTGACCGGCGTTCTCGGCGATCCAGCGCAGCGGCTCGGTGGCGGCGCGGTGCACCAGCTTCACGCCGGTGGCCTCGTCGCCCTCCTTGCCCAGGCCGCCCTCGAGGACCCGCACCGCGTGGGTCAGGGCGCTGCCGCCGCCGGCGACGATGCCCTCCTCGATCGCGGCGCGCGTCGCGGAGACGGCGTCCTCGATGCGGTGCTTCTTCTCCTTGAGCTCCACCTCGGTGTGCGCGCCGACCTTGACGACGACCACGCCGCCGGCCAGCTTCGCGAGGCGCTCCTGGAGCTTCTCGCGGTCCCAGTCGGAGTCGGTGCGCTCGATCTCGGCCTTGATCTGCGCCACGCGGCCCGCGACGTCCTCGGACGCGCCGGCGCCCTCGACGATCGTGGTGTCGTCCTTGGTGACGACGATGCGGCGGGCGGTGCCCAGCACGTCCAGGTCGACCTGGTCGAGCTTGAGGCCGACCTCCTCGGCGACGACCTGGCCGCCGGTGAGGGTGGCGATGTCGCCCAGGATGGCCTTGCGGCGGTCGCCGAAGCCGGGGGCCTTCACCGCGACGGCGTTGAAGGTGCCGCGGATCTTGTTGACCACGAGGGTGGACAGCGCCTCGCCGTCGACGTCCTCGGCGATGATCAGCAGCGGCTTGGAGGTCTTCAGGACCTTCTCCAGCAGCGGCAGCAGCTCGGTGACCGTGGAGATCTTGCCCTGGTGCACGAGGACGTACGCGTCCTCCAGCACCGCCTCCTGGCGCTCGGCGTCGGTCACGAAGTAGGGCGAGATGTAGCCCTTGTCGAACTGCATGCCCTCGGTGAAGTCCAGCTCCAGCGCGGTCGTGGAGGACTCCTCGACCGTGATGACGCCGTCCTTGCCGACCTTGTCGAAGGCGTCGGCGAGCAGGTCGCCGACGGCTGGGTCCTGCGCGGAGATCGTGGCGACGTGGGCGATGTCGCCCTTGCCGTCGACGTCGCGGGCGAGCTTGAGCAGCTCGTCGCTCACGGCCTCGACGGCCGCGTCGATGCCGCGCTTGAGGGCGGACGGCGCCGCACCGGCCGCCACGTTGCGCAGGCCCTCGTGGACCATCGCCTGCGCCAGCACGGTCGCGGTGGTGGTGCCGTCACCGGCGACGTCGTTGGTCTTGGTGGCGACCTCCTTGGCGAGCTGCGCGCCGAGGTTCTCGTACGGGTCCTCGAGCTCGACCTCGCGGGCGATGGTGACGCCGTCGTTCGTGATCGTCGGCGCACCCCACTTCTTGTCGATGACGACGTTGCGGCCACGGGGCCCCAGGGTCACCTTGACGGCGTTGGCGAGGGCGTCCACGCCGCGCTCCAGGGAGCGGCGGGCGTCCTCGTTGAACGAGAGCTGCTTGGCCATGTGCGTGTTCCTTCCAGATCTCTTGGCGGCAACGGCGGACGCCCCGGCCGCCCGGTGTCGCCGGGCGCCCGGGGCGTCAGGTCCTGCTGCTGCTTACTTGGCGACCTTGGCGAGGACGTCGCGCGCCGAGAGGATCAGCAGCTCGTCGCCGCCGTACTTCACCTCGGTGCCGCCGTACTTGGAGTAGATGACCTTGTCGCCGACGGAGACGTCGACGGGGACGCGGTTGCCGTTGTCGTCGACGCGACCCGGACCCACGGCCAGGACCTCGCCCTCCTGGGGCTTCTCCTTGGCGGTGTCCGGGATGACCAGACCGGAAGCGGTCGTCTGCTCCGCGTCGAGCGGCTTGACGACGATGCGGTCCTCGAGCGGAGTGATGGAGACCGACACTGAGCGGCCCTCCCCTTCTGCGTACTCGGTACGGATCTGGCGTACTGGTGGGTCGGCTGCGAGGGTGGTGCCCGCCCGTCGTCGCGGGTGCCGGGCGGCACCGTCTCGCGTGCTGGCACTCCCTTCGGGGGAGTGCCACCGACGCTGCGACAGAAGTTAGCACTCCCACTGCCCGAGTGCCAGGGAGCGCCCCCGCTCGCGCGACCGCGCGGGTGGGGTGCTGGCACAGTCGGGCGGGTGGACCCCGCCGACGTCGCCGCGCTGACCTCCCCCGCCGGGCGCGCCCTGCTGGACCTGATCGCCGCCGCAGGCCCGGCCGACCCCCTGGTGCTGGGGCAGCGGCTGCGCCGCGAGGGCCACGAGAGCGCCCTGGTGGCCCTGGCCATGACGCAGGCGCGGCTGCGCGAGCGCGCCGCCGCCAAGCTCGGCCCGCGCGCGCACGGCCTGCTGCTCACCGCCGCCGGGGTGGAGCAGGCCACCCGCGCCGTCGTGGCCGCCGAGCACGCCCGCCGCTTCGCCGGCGCCGGGGTGCGGCGGGTGGCCGACCTCGGCTGCGGCATCGGCGCCGACGCCCTCGCCCTGGCCGACGCGGGCCTGGACGTGCTCGCCGTGGACGCCGACCCCGGCACCGCCGCGGTGGCCGCGGCCAACCTCGCCGGGCGCGCGCAGGTCCGCTGCGCCGATGTCACGGCCGGCGTCGTCGACGAGCTCGGGCCCGGCGACGGGGCCTGGTTCGACCCGGCCCGGCGCACCGCCGGCGGGCGGCGGCTGTTCGACCCCGAGGCCACCTCACCGCCGCTGTCGTTCGTGCTGGCCACCGCCGCGCGGGTGCCGGCCACCGGCGCCAAGCTCGCCCCCGGCCTGCCGCACGAGCTGGTGCCCGCCGGCGCGGAGGCGCGGTGGACGTCCGTGGACGGCGACGTGGTGGAGGCGGCGCTGTGGTGCGGGCCGCTGGCGCGGCCGGGCGTGGCGCGCAGCGCCCTCGTGCTGCGCGCCGGCGAGCGCTTCGAGCTGGACGACGGCGACAACCCCGTCCCCGCCGTCGGCGCCGTCGGCGCCCACCTGCACGAGCCCGACGGCGCCGTCGTGCGCGCCGGCCTGGTCGGCGCGGTCGCGCGGCTGCTCGGCGGGCGCCTGGTGGACGAGACCATCGCCTACGTCACCACCGACGCCCCGGCGAGCACGCCGTTCGCCCGGTCCTACGCGGTGCTCGACGTGCTGCCCTTCGGGCTCAAGCCGCTGCGGCGCTACCTGCGCGAGCGCGACGTCGGCCCGCTGACGGTGAAGAAGCGCGGCACCGCGGTGGACCCGGACGTGCTGCGCCGCCAGCTCGCCCTGAAGGGCTCGACGCCGGCCACCGTGGTGCTGACGCGGGTGGCCGGCAGGCAGTCGGTGCTCGTCGTGGAACCGGCGGGCTGAGGGTTCACACCCGCGTGCGCATCACCAGGGCGTCGACCCCGCCGGGCTGGTAGTAGCGCGCCCGGCGGGCGATCTGCTCGAACCCCTCGCTGCGGTACAGCGCCTGCGCGGGCTCGTTGTCGGCCCGCACCTCCAGCAGCACGTGCGTGGCGCCGCCGGCGCGCGCCGCCACCAGCAGCTCGCGCAGCAGCGCCCGGCCCAGGCCCCGGCCCTGCGCGCTGCGCGCCACGCCGATGGTCTGCACGTCGGCGTCGGCGCCGGAGACCACGAGCCCGGCGTAGCCGACCACCTCCTCGCCCTCCAGCGCGACGAGGTAGGTGCGACCCGGGGCCGCCAGCTCGCCCCAGAACGTCTCCACCGACCAGGCGGTGGGCCCGAACAGGTCGGCCTCCAGGCGCTGCACGTCCGCCACGTGCCACCAGCGCATCGGTGCCGGCACCACACCCGGCGCGAGCACGGTCGTCACAGGAGCACGTACCCCAGCCACGCCAGCAGGAAGCCGACGACGCCGATGAGCGTCTCCATCACGGTCCAGGTGCGCAGCGTCGTGGGCACGTCCATGCCGAGGAAGCGCCCCACCAGCCAGAAGCCGGAGTCGTTGACGTGGCTCAGGGCCGTCGCGCCGGCGGCGACGGCGATGACGACGAAGCACAGGTCGAGCGACGACAGGCCCGCGCCCTGCACGGCCGGGGCGATGAGCCCGGCCGTCGTCGTCAGCGCCACCGTGGCCGAGCCCTGCGCCACGCGCAGGCCCAGGGAGATGATGAACGCGGCCAGGATGATCGGCAGGCCGGCGGCCTCCAGGGTGTCGGCCAGCGCGCCGCCGATGCCGCTGGTGCGCAGCACGTAGCCGAACATGCCGCCGGCGCCGGTGATGAGGATGATCGCGCAGACCGGGCCGAGCGCGCCGTTGGCGAGGTCCTCCACTGCGCCCTTGTCGAAGCGCCCGCGCCCCAGGACGACCATCGCGGCGAGCACCGCGATGAGCAGCGCGATGGGCGTCTGCCCGATCAGGCGCAGCGCCTGCACCCAGCCGGCGTCGCCGTCGACGCTGCCCGCCGTGGCCAGCGTGTTCAAGCCGGTGTTCAGGAAGATCAGCACCAGCGGGAGCAGCAGCAGGAGCAGGACGGTGCCGAACGACGGCGGCGGGCCCGGCAGGCCCTCGTCCCCGCCGGCGTCGGGCTCACCGGCGCGGGCGTCGCCGACCGCCCCCGCCGCGCTGCCGCTGCCCGCACCGGTGGACGACTCGCGGTTGGTGCCGTGGTCCCCGCCGGCCTTCGCGGCGCGACCGGCCCACTCCGCCGGCAGCGGCACGTCCGTGCGGGTGCCGGCCCACACCCCGAACAGGTAGCAGGAGACGAACCACGTGGGCACGGCCAGCACGAAGCCGACGATGATGAGCAGGCCGATGTTCGTGCCCAGCCCCAGCAGCTCGGCCGCGGCGACCGGCCCGGGGTGCGGCGGGACGAACGCGTGCATGATCGCGAAGGCGCCGGCCGCGGGCAGCGCGTAGCGCAGCACCGACCCGCCGAAGCGCCGCGCCACGGAGAAGATGATCGGCAGGAAGACGACGAACCCGGCGTCGAAGAAGATCGGGAAGCCGAAGATCAGCGAGGCGACACCCAGGGCCAGCGGGGCGCGCTTCTCCCCGAAGCGGGCGATCAGGGTGTCGGCGAGCACCTTCGCGCCCCCGGTCACCTCCAGCAGCCGGCCGATGATGACGCCGAACCCGACGAGCAGCGCGACGCTGGCGAGCGTGCCGCCGAAACCGGTGCTCAGGGTGTCCATGATGTCGCCGGGGGCGATCCCGGTCGCCACGGCCGTCAGCACGCTGACGAGCACGAGGGCGGGGAAGGCGTGCAGCTTGAACTTGATGATGAGCAGCAGGAGCACGGCCACGGCACCTGCTGCGATGAGCAGCAGCGTGCCGGTGCCGTAGGCGGGTTCGACGGCGTCCATGGGGCCTCCGGGAACGGGGACGGCGCTGTCCTTGGGGCGGTGCCGGGTCGGGCGGGCCGCCGACGGGTCGCGGCGGCGATCACACCCTCCCACTCCTCCGGGCGGTGTCAACCGCTGTGGATCACCGGCGCGTCGGCCGGGCCGGGCACCCGCTCACGCGGTGACGCGCTTGCGGGCCCCCGGTTCGGTGGCGTCCGGCCGCCGCAGGTACAGCGGCTCGGCCGGCAGCAGCCCCGGCCCGCCGCGCCCGGCGAGCGCGTCGACGGCCACCTGGGCGAGGAACCCCGCGTCGACGTCCGCCAGCGGGCCGGCCGGTCCGAGCGCGTCGGGGTACAGGGCGGCACCGCGCCCCACCACGGTCAGCCCGTCGCGCTGCACCGCCGAGGGCGCCACCACGTCCGGGCCGGCCAGGCGCACCGGGCGGCCGCCCCCGCCGCGGTAGCGGGCCGTGTGCACCTCGCGCCGGCGGGCGTCGGTCGCGACGAGGAACTCCCCCTCCGCGGGCACCGCGCCCTGCGCGAGGGCCTGCGCGGCCAGCGCGTCCAGCGAGCACACCCCGTGCAACGCCGCGCCCCACGCCAGCGCCAGGGTGCGGGCGGTGACCAGCCCCACCCGCAACCCCGTGAACGGGCCCGGCCCCACGCCCACCGCGACGTCGGTGACCTCGCCGCGCTCGCGACCGGCGGCGTCCAGCGCCTCGGCGATCGTGGGGACGAGGACCTCGTTGTGGTGGCGGGCGTCGCCGGCGCGGCGGGCGTCCAGCACGCGGGTGCCGTCGTGCAGCGCCACGGCGACCCCGTCGGTGGCGGTGTCCAGGGCGAGCAGCAGCACGCCGGGCAGCTTAGGACGTGCCGGCCGGGGCCCCCAGGGCACCGGCCAGGTCCACGCCCGCCCAGCGCTCGCCGATCGCGAGCACGCGCGCGGTGCGCGGCTCCACCGGCACCTCACCGGAGCCCCCCGCCGGCGCCGCGCCGTGCGGTCGCTCCAGGTGCACCTCCAGCCGCTGCCCGGCGAGGTCCTCCACCAGCCCGGCTCCCCACTCAACGACGGTGACGGCCTCGTCGGCGTCGGCGTCCAGGTCCAGGTCGTCGACCTCGGCCAGCGAACCGACCCGGTAGGCGTCCACGTGCACCAGCGGCGGGCCGCCGACCAGCGAGGGGTGCACCCGCGCGATGACGAACGTGGGGGACGTCACCGGCCCGCGCACGCCCAGCCCCTCGGCCAGCCCGCGCGTCATCGTCGTCTTGCCCGCCCCCACGTCCCCGGACAGGACCACCAGGTCCCCGGCGCGCAGCAGCGCCCCCAGGCGCCGGCCGAACTCCCCGGTGGCCTGCTCGGTGGCCAGTTCCAGTTCCAGCGACGCGCTCACCGCCGCCCCCGCCGGGCGCGCGTGCGGGCGGCGACCGGCAGGACCACCTCGTGGCCCGCGCCGGGGCGGCCGTCCCCGGCGGCGCGCGCCAGCAGCCGCTCCAGCCGGGCGGTGACCACCGCGGGGTGCTCGAGCATCACCAGGTGCCCCGCCTGCCGCACCAGCACGTGCTCGGCACCGGGGACCGCGTCGGCGATGGTGTGCCCGTGCGCCGCGGGCGTCATGAGGTCCCGCTCGGCGGCGATCACCAGCACCGCCCGCCCGGCCAGCGCCGTCAGCGCCTCGCTCTCGTCGAGGGTCCCGAAGGCCGGCAGCAGGTCGGCGATGGTGCCCACCGAGGTGGCGGCCATCATGCGCGCGGCCAGCCGCTCCACCTCCGGGGACACCGGGGAGGCGAACGACCAGTGCGACACCAGGCGCTGCTCCACGTCCGCGGCCCGCCGGCGGCTGCGCTCGAGGACGTCGGCGCGCTCCGCCGTGCGCTGCAGCGCCTGCTCGGCCCAGCGCACCAGGTGCCGGCCCAGCAGCGGCAGGCCGTGGTCGAAGGCGGCCAGCCCGCCGGAGCTGGTGGCGATCAGGCCGACCGCGCGGGTGCGCTCGAGCAGGTCCGGCCGGCGCACCGCCAGCTCCATGATCGTCATGCCGCCGAGGGAGTGGCCCACGAGCGCCAGTGGGCCGGTGGGCGCGACCACGTCCAGGACCTGCCCCAGGTCGTCGGCCAGCCGCGCCACCGCCACCGGCCCGGCCGGGCCCCGGGTGGAGCGGCCGTGGCCGCGGTGCTCGGGCAGCACGAGGCGGTGGCGGCCGCGCAGCGCCAGGCGCTGGAAGTGCCAGGCGTCGGCCGACAGCCCGTAGCCGTGCAGCAGCACGACGGTCGGCGCCCCCGGCGCGGCCGCGTCGGCGGGGTCGACCTCCACGTGCAGGCGGGCGCCGTCGTCGGTGACCACCTCCACCGGTTCCCCCACCAGCGGCTGCAGCTCCTCGCGCACGGGCGCCGCCCCCCGGCGCGGGCGCAGCGCCCCGGCGACCCTCACGCCGCGTCCCCGGTGCCCGCGCGCCCCGTCCAGCGACGCGGCACCCGCGGGCCGATGCGCGTGACGACCTCGTACGCGATGGTGCCGGCGGCCTCGGCCCAGTCCTGCGCCGTCGGCTCCGCCGGCCGGCCCGCGGCCTCCCCCGCCCCGAAGAGCACCACCGGCTCCCCCGGCGCCGGCGTCTCGCCGCCGAGGTCGACGACCACCTGGTCCATGCACACCCTCCCCAGCACCGGCCTGCGCCGCCCGGCCACCAGCACCGACCCGCCGCCGCCGGGGTGCGAGGAGGCGTGCCGCGGCAGCCCGTCGCCGTACCCCACGGGCACCAGGCCCAGCGTGGTGGCCCGGGGGGTGCGGTGGGTCATGCCGTAGGAGACGCCCGCACCGGCCGGCACCGGGCGCACGTGCGCCAGCCGCGCCGTCAGCGTCATCGCCGGCACCAGCCCCAGCCGCGCGGAGGACGCCACGTGCGGGGCGGGGCTGACCCCGTACAGGGCGATGCCGCACCGGGCCAGGTCGAAGCGGGCGCGCGGGTCGAACAGCGCCGCCGGGGAGTTCGCGTGGTGCAGCAGGCCGGGGTCGATCCCGCGGGTGCGGGCGACGGCGACGGCGCCGGTGAAGGCGTCCAGCTGCGCGTCCACGGAGGCGTCCCCGGGGGCGTCGGCGGAGGCGAAGTGCGCCCAGGTGCCGCGCACCCGGACCGAGCCCTCCGCCACGTGCGCGGCGACCGCGTCCAGCAGGTCCGCCCACTGCGCCGGGGAGGCGCCCCCGCGGGACATGCCGGTGTCCAGCTCCAGGTGCACGCCGGCGGTGCGCCCGGTGGCGCGCGCGGCGGCCACGACCTCCGCCAGCGCCCACGGCGCGGCCACCGACAGGTCCACGTCCGCCGCCACCGCCGCGGTCAGGTCCAGGCCGGGGGTGAGCAGCCACGCCAGCACGGGGGCGGTGACACCCGCCCGCCGCAGCGCCAGGGCCTCGTGCACGTGCGCCACGCCCAGCCAGGTCGCACCGCCGGCGAGCGCCGCCCGGGCCGCGGGGACGGCGCCGTGCCCGTACCCGTCGGCCTTGACCACGGCCATGAGCTGCGCCGACCCCAGCCGCCCGCGCAGGACGGCGGCGTTGCCGGCGATCGCGTCCAGGTCGACGACGGCCTCGGCCGGCAGGCCCGGCGACGGCTCGGGCGGGGTGCGGCGAGCGGGTGCGGCGGCCGGGTCCACGGCCTCGTCCACGGGTGAGCCCACGCTCCGACGGTACCCGGCGGGCCGGGCCCTCCCTCCCCCACCACGGCGGCCACCGCGCCCGCCTACCAGCCGGGCAGCGACGTCAGCGCCGCCGGCACCGCCTCGGCGACGTCCAGGGCGCTCAGCGGCCCGCCCGCGCTGGCCAGCTCGGCGGCCCAGCCGTGCAGCACGGCGGCGTCGGCGGCGACCTCCGCGGCCAGCGCCGGGTCCCGCGCGAGGTCGTCGGCCCGCGAGGCCAGGGCGGCGCCGAGCACCCCGGCGAGCACGTCCCCCGCCCCCGCGGTGGCCAACCACGCGGGGGCCGCGGCGGCGGTGAGCACACGCCCGTCCGGGCCGGCGACGGTGGTGACGGCACCCTTGAGCAGCACGGTGGCGCCGGTGGCGGCGGCGGCGCGGCGCGCGTGCGGCAGCGGGTCGGCCTCCACGGCGGCGCGCGGCGCGTCCTCGCCGAGCACGCCGAGCAGGCGGGACAGCTCCCCGGCGTGCGGGGTCAGGACGTGCTGCGGGCCCAGCCCCTCGGGCAGCCCGGCGAGGGCGCCGGCGTCGACGACGGCGGGCTCGCCGGAGGCCAGGGCCTCGCGCACGCGGGCCTGCTGCTCGGCGTCGTCCGGGGAGACGCCGGGGCCCAGCACCCACGCCTGCACGCGCCCGGGCCCGACGACGGCCTCGGGACGGTGGTGGCGCACCAGCTCCGCGGGGTGCTCCGGGCCCAGGTAGCGCACCATGCCGGCCCCCGCGCGCACGGCGGCGTCCACGGCCAGCAGGGCGGCGCCGGTGTAGTCGGGGCCGCCGGCGACGACGCCGACGACACCGCGGGAGTACTTGTCGTCACCGGGACCGGGGCGGCGCCAGCGGGCGGCGACGTCGGCGGGCTCGACGCGGCGCACCGCGGGGGCCGGCAGCTGCTCGCGCACCCCGATGTCGGCGACGACGACGCGCCCGCAGCGGGCGGCGGCGGGGGCCAGCAGGTGCGCCGGCTTCGCGGTGCCGAAGGTGACGGTGACGTCCGCGTCGAGGACGTCGCCCTCCACGGCGCCGCGGTCGGCGTCCAGCCCGCTGGGCACGTCGACGGCCACGACGACGGGCCCGTCGTCGCCGGCACCGGCCAGCGCCGCGGGCAGCTCGTCCAGGGGGGCGCGCAGCCCGCCGCGCCCGCCGATGCCGGCGACGCCGTCGAGCAGGAGGTCCGCGGCGCGGCAGGCGGCGGGGCCGTCGTCGCCGAAGGGGCGCACGCGCGCACCGGCGGCCAGCGCGGCGGCCAGGCCCGCGGGGTGGGCGGCGTCGGCGGTGGTGAGGACGAGGACGCCGGCGCCGCGCCCGGCGAGGCGGGCGGCGGCGAACAGGGCGTCGCCGCCGTTGTCGCCGGCGCCGGCGAGGACGACGACGCGCCGGCCGGTGACGCGGCCGGTGGCGGCGCGCAGCACGGCGGCGCACTCGGCGTCCAGGGCGGTGGCGGCGCGCTGCATGAGGGTGCCCTCGGGCACGGTGGCCATCACGGTGCGTTCAGCGGCGCGGACGTCGGCGGTGGCGTGCGCTTCGATCACGTCCCGACCCTGGCACCGCCGGGCGCCGGGCGCTCGCCGACGGCTCCCCGGACGGCCCAGCGGGGCCTCGACCGCGCTCGGGCGAGCGTCAGACGCCCTCGGCGACGACCATGGCGGTGGCGATGCCGGCGTCGTGCGACAGGGACAGGTGGAAGCGCGCCACCCCGGCCTCGCGGGCGATGCGCTCGGCGCTGCCGCGCACGACGATCTCGGGGCGGTGGCCGTCCTCGCGCTCGACGACGACGTCGCGCCACACCAGCCCGACGGGGGCGCCGAGCGACTTGGCGACGGCCTCCTTGGCGGCGAAGCGCGCGGCGAGGGACTCGGCGGGCAGGCCGCGCTCCCCGTCGCCGAACAACCGGTCCAGCAGCCGCGGCGTCCGCTGGACCTGGCGCACGAACCGCGCGATGTCGACGACGTCGATGCCCACTCCGACGATCACGCCCCACCCCCTCCGCGAGGCGGCCACGGTCCCACGCGGGGTCCGGGCCGCACGCGGCGGGGTCACCTCACTCGACGGTGACGGACTTGGCGAGGTTGCGCGGCTGGTCGACGTCCAGGCCCTTGGCGGTGGCGAGCTCGCACGCGAACACCTGCAGCGGCACCACGGCCAGCAGCGGGGACAGCAGCGTGGACGTGCGCGGTACGCGGATGACGACGTCGGCGAACGGCTCGACGTCGGTGTCGCCCTGCTCGGCGATGACGAGGGTGCGGGCGCCGCGGGCGCGCACCTCCTGGATGTTGGAGACGACCTTGGCGTGCAGGGAGTCGCGCCCGCGCGGGCTGGGCACCACGACGAACACCGGCTGGCCGGGCTCGACCAGGGCGATGGGGCCGTGCTTGAGCTCGCCGGCGGCGAACCCCTCGGCGTGGATGTACGCCAGCTCCTTGAGCTTGAGCGCTCCCTCCATCGCCACCGGGTAGCCCACGTGCCGGCCCAGGAACAGCACCGAGCGGGTGTCGGCCATGGACCGGGCGATGTCGCGCACCTGCTCCAGGCCGTCGAGGACCTGGCGCACCTGCCCGGGGACCTCGTGCAGCTGCTCGAGCACCTCGGCGACCTCGTCGGCGAACTTGTTGCCCCGCAGCTGCGCCAGGTACAGCCCCAGCAGGTAGCAGGCGGTGATCTGCGCGAGGAACGCCTTGGTGGAGGCCACCGCGATCTCCGGGCCGGCGTGCGTGTACAGCGCGGCGTCGGACTCGCGGGGGATCGTGGAGCCGTTGGTGTTGCAGATCGCGAGCACCTTGGCGCCCTGCTCGCGGGCGTGGCGCACCGCCATGATCGTGTCCATGGTCTCGCCGGACTGCGAGATCGCCACGACGAGCGTGCGCTCGGAGACCACGGGGTCGCGGTAGCGGAACTCGTGGGCGAGCTCCACCTCCACGGGGATGCGGCACCAGTGCTCGATCGCGTACTTGGCGACCTGCCCGGCGTAGGCGGCGGTGCCGCAGGCGACGACGACGATCTTGTCGACGCTGCGCAGCTCCGCCTCGGAGATCTTCATCTCGTCCAGCTGCAGGCGGCCGGTGGTGTCGGTGCGCCCCAGCAGGGTGTCCGCGATGGCCTGCGGCTGGTCGTGGATCTCCTTGGCCATGAAGCTGGGGAAACCGCCCTTCTCCGCGGCCGAGGCGTCCCAGTCGACGTGGAAGCGCCGCCCCTGCGCGGGGGTGCCGTCGAAGCCGACGACGTCCACGCGCTCGGGGGTGATGGTGACGACCTGGTCCTGGCCCAGCTCCAGCGCCTCGCGCGTGTGCGCGATGAACGCCGCCACGTCCGAGCCGAGGTAGTTCGCGCCCTCGCCCAGCCCGACGACCAGCGGGGAGTTGCGGCGCGCGCCGACGATGACGCCGGGGGTGTCGGCGTGCACGGCCAGCAGCGTGAAGGCGCCCTCGAGCCGGGCGCACACCGCGCGCATCGCCTCGGTGAGGTCGCTGGTGCGCTCGTGCTCGGCGCCGAGCAGGTGCGCGACGACCTCGGTGTCGGTCTCGCTGGTGAACTCCACGCCCGCCTCGACCAGCTCGGCGCGCAGCACCGCGAAGTTCTCGACGATGCCGTTGTGGATCACCGCGACGCGGCCGGTGCCGTCGACGTGCGGGTGCGCGTTGGCGTCGGTGGGGCCGCCGTGGGTGGCCCAGCGGGTGTGCCCGATCGCGGTGCCCGCCGCCGGCAGCGGGTCGGCGTCGAGCAGCTCGACGAGGTTGGCGAGCTTGCCGGCGCGCTTGCGCACGTCGACCCCCGCGCCGGTCACGACGGCGATGCCCGCCGAGTCGTACCCGCGGTACTCCAGCCGCCGCAGCCCCTCCAGGACGACGGCGGCGCCGTCCTCCCCCGCGCCCGTTGTCCCGGGTCGCCCGACGTAGCCCACGATGCCGCACATGGTTCGCAAGCGTACGGTCCGTTCCCGGCCCGGACCGGGAGCTCGGTGTGCACGCGCTGTGCGACTCCACCCGTCCGGGGGCACCCCCGGACCGGGTGGAGCGCCGGGGCCACGACCGGCAACGGGTACCGTGCCGCCGGTGAGCACGGCCGGACCCCTGCCCGGGACGTCGTCGGCGAAGCCGCCGGCCGCGCCCGACCCCTCCCGCGAAGCCTCTCCGTACGTCGTGCTGGACCGCGGCGAGTGGAGCCGCCTGCGGGCCTCGACCCCCCTGACCCTGACCGCCGAGGACGTGGCGCGGCTGCGCGGCCTGGGCGACCGGGTCGACCTGCGCGAGGTGGAGGAGGTGTACCTGCCGCTGTCGCGGCTGCTGACGCTGTACGAGCGCGCCACGGGCAGCCTGCACGCGGCGACGTCGACGTTCCTCGGCGAGCGCGCCCGGCGCACCCCGTTCGTGGTCGGCGTGGCCGGTTCCGTCGCGGTGGGCAAGTCCACCACGGCGCGCGTGCTGCGCGAGCTGCTGTCCCACTGGCCCGAGACGCCGCACGTCGAGCTGGTGACCACCGACGGGTTCCTGCTGCCGAACGCGGAGCTGGAGCGGCGCGGCCTGCTGCACCGCAAGGGGTTCCCGGAGTCCTACGACCGCAGGGCGCTGCTGCGGTTCGTCTCGGGCGTGAAGTCGGGGGCCGCGGAGGTGCGTGCGCCGGTGTACTCGCACCTGACGTACGACATCGTGCCCGGCGAGGAGATCGTGGTGCGCCGCCCCGACGTGCTCATCGTGGAGGGCCTGAACGTGCTGCAGCCGGCGCGGGTCCGCGCCGACGGCACGCAGGGCGTGGCCGTGAGCGACTACTTCGACTTCTCCCTGTACGTGGACGCCCGCACCGACGACGTGCGCTCCTGGTACGTCTCCCGCTTCCTGGAGCTGCGCCGCACCGCGTTCAACCGGCCGCAGTCGTACTTCCGCCGCTACGCCGAGCTCAGCGACGAGGAGGCGGTGGCGCGGGCGGAGCAGATCTGGGCGGACATCAACGAACCGAACCTGGTGGGCAACGTGCGTCCCACGCGGGGCCGCGCCACGTGCGTGCTGCGCAAGGGCCCCGACCACGCCGTGCAGCAGGTGCGGCTGCGCAAGATCTGAACGACGGCGTCACCCCAGCGCTGCGCGGACCCGCTCGATCGGCGCCTCCAGCTCCTCGACGACCTCGTCGCAGCGGAAGCCCATCGCCTCGTTGACGGCGATCACCGGCGCGTTCTCCACCGCGTTCCAGGTGGTGACCCGCTCGGCGGCGGGCACGTCGCGCAGCGCCGCGCGCAGGCACGCCACCTTCAGCAGCAGCCCCAGCCGGTGCCCGCGGTGCTCGCGCACCACCAGGGTGTCGTGCTGCAGCAGCCGCCGGGGCTCGTGGCGGGAGCAGACCAGGACCGTGTACCCGGCGGGTCCGCCGTCCGGGGCCACGGCGAGCGCCGTCCACCACCGGCGGCCCTGCGCCACGCGCAGGGCCTCGCCGGCGCGCACCCGCTCGGCGTCCCACACCTCCGGGGCGGTGCTCAGCTCGCCCTGCGGGGCGTCGGTGCTCATCCGCGAGGCGAGGTGCGCGAGCGCGTCGACGTCGGCCTGCGCGACCGGCCCGCTCCAGGTCCGCACCGCGTACCCCGTCGCGCGCGCAGCGGCGGTGCGCTCCAGCTCCCGCAGCAGTCCCGGCGCCGGCGGCAGCAGCAGCTGGCGCCGGGCCGCCACCTGCGCCACGGGCAGGCCCCACGCGGCCGCGGCCGCCGAGCCCGGCCAGTCGCCGGCGGCGACGCCCACGGGCCGCTCGGTGGTCGAACGGACGCGGGTGCGCCCGGCGGTCCCGGCCACGTCCAGCGCCGCGCGCAGCAGGGCGGTGCCCACCCCGCGGCGGCGGTGCTGCACCGGCACGGCGACGTCGACGAGCGCGAGGTGGAGGTTGTCGTGCACGGGCAGCCACACCTCGCCCGCGCCCAGCGGGGTGCCGTCCGCGCCGCGGGCCAGCAGCAGGTGGATGCGCTCGTCGACGGTGCCGTGCTCGAGCTGGGCGCGCCGTTCCCCGGGCGGCCACAGCGCCGGGTCCGCGCGGCCGTGGGACTCGCCGGCGGCCAGCGCCGCGTACCAGTCGTCGAAGTGCTCCGCGGCCCACGCGCCGCGGTGCGGGTCGTCGGTGCAGGTCGTCGCGATGCGCACGGCACCAGTGAGCCGGTGCGCGGGCCGCACCGTCGAGGGGTTTTCGCCGGCCGGGCGGGGGTCGCCGCCCGCCGGCGCCTCAGAGGGCCAGTCGCCGCTGCACGACCCCGGCGAGGCGGTCGGCGATCTCCTGGGCGTGCGCGGTGTGCGCGGCCTCGACCATGACCCGCACCAGCGGCTCGGTGCCGCTGGGGCGCAGCAGCACCCGGCCGGTCTCCCCCAGCTCCGCCTCGGCCGCCGCGACGGCGTCGCGCAGCTCCTCGTCGGCACCGGCGCGGGACTTGTCCACCCCGCGCACGTTGACGAGCACCTGCGGCAGCCGCTGCACGACGCTCGCCAGGTCGGCCAGGGAGCGACCGGTGCCCGTCACCCGCGCCAGCAGGTGCAGGGCGGTCAGGACGCCGTCGCCCGTGGTGGCGTGCGCGGGCAGCACCACGTGGCCGCTCTGCTCGCCGCCGATGCTCCAGCCACCGGCTCCCAGGGCCTCCAGCACGTAGCGGTCCCCGACGGCCGTCTCCACCATGCGCACGCCCTCGCGGCGCATGGCCAGGCGCAGGCCCAGGTTGCTCATCACGGTGGCCACGAGGGTGGATTCGCGCAGCTCGCCGCGGTCGCGCAGCGCCAGGGCCAGCACCGCGAGGATCTGGTCGCCGTCGACGACGTGCCCGGCGGCGTCCACGGCCAGGCACCGGTCGGCGTCGCCGTCGTGGGCGATGCCGACGTCGGCGCCGTGGGCGAGCACGGCCTCGGTGAGCGGGCCCAGGTGGGTGGAACCGCAGCCGTCGTTGATGTTCAGCCCGTCGGGGTGCGCGAACAGCGTGGTGACGCGGGCGCCGGCCTCGGCGAGCACCCGCGGGGCGATGGCGCTGGCCGCGCCGTTGGCGCAGTCCACCACCACGTGCAGGCCGTCCAGCCGGTTCGGCAGGGTGGACAGCAGGTGCGCGGCGTAGGTGTCGGCGGCGTCCTGCTCGACGTCCGGGCCGGAGTGCACGCGGCCCACGGCCGCACCGGTGGGGCGGCGCCCCGCGCCGGAGCGGAACTCGCGCTCGACGGCGTCCTCGACCTCGTCGGGCAGCTTGGTGCCGCCGCGGGCGAAGATCTTCAGGCCGTTGTCGGGCATGGGGTTGTGCGAGGCGGACAGCATGACGCCGAAGTCGGCGCCGGACTCGCCGACCAGGTGCGCCAGCGCCGGGGTCGGCACGACCCCCACGTCGAGCACGTCCACCCCGGCGCTGGCCAGGCCGGCCACGACGGCCGCGGACAGGAACTGCCCGGACACGCGCGGGTCGCGGGCCACGAGGGCGCGCGGGTGGGCCCCACCGCCGGGCTCGGCGAGCACGGTGGCGGCAGCGACCGACAACCCCAGCGCCATGTCCGCCGTCAGGTCGACGTTCGCCAGACCACGCACCCCGTCGGTGCCGAAGAGCCGTCCCACTGCGCCCGTCCCCCACTCGGTCCAATGCTTCCTGACACCACGACGGCCCCGGGGCGTGTACCCCGGGGCCGTGCGGTGTTCGTGCGTTCGTGCCCGCCGCAGCGGGCGCGGATCAGCGCTTGCTGAACTGCGGCGCCTTGCGGGCCTTCTTCAGACCGGCCTTCTTGCGCTCGATGGCGCGCGGGTCGCGGGTCAGGAACCCGGCCTTCTTCAGCGCCGGGCGGTTCGCCTCCAGGTCCACCGCGTTCAGGGCCCGGGCCACGCCGAGGCGCAGCGCGCCGGCCTGACCGGAGGAACCCCCGCCGTGGATGCGGGCGATCACGTCGAAGGACCCCTCGAGCGCGGTGACGCGGAACGGCTCGTTGACGAGCTGCTGGTGCACCTTGTTCGGGAAGTAGCTGTCCAGCTCACGGCCGTTGATCGTCCACTTGCCGGAGCCGGGGACGATGCGCACGCGCGCGACGGCCTCCTTGCGGCGGCCGGTGGCCCCGCTGGGGGCGATCACGCTGCTGCCGCCGGTCTGCGGCTGCGCGGACTCGCTGGTGTAGGTGCCGGTGAACTCGTCGGTCTCGGTGATGTCGTCGACGGTCTCGGTGGTGTACTCGGCCACGGTTCTCCTCAGTCAGTTCGCAGTGGGCGCAGTGCTCACTGCGCGACCTGGGTCAGCTCGAAGGGCTGCGGCTGCTGCGCCGCGTGGGGGTGCTCCGGGCCGGCGTAGACCTTGAGCTTGGCCAGCATCTGCCGTCCCAGCGAGTTCTTGGGCAGCATCCCGCGGATGGCCTTCTCGACGGCCTTCTCGGGGTTCTTCTCCAGCAGCTCGGTGTAACCGGTGGCCTTCAGGCCGCCCGGGTAGCCGGAGTGCCGGTACGCGATCTTCTGGTCGCGCTTGGAGCCCGTCAGGGCCACCTTCGCGGCGTTGACGATGACGACGTAGTCGCCGCCGTCGACGTGCGGCGCGAAGGTCGGCTTGTGCTTGCCGCGGAGGAGCACGGCGGTCTGAGACGCCAGGCGACCCAGGACCACGTCCTCCGCGTCGATGACGAGCCAGCGGCGGTCGATGTCGCCGGGCTTCGGGGTGAACGTGCGCACGGGGCTTGCCCATCTCCTCGAGAACAGTTGCGGAACGGGCCCGCGCTCGGGGCCGCCGGCTCCGGGAACCGGGCTGACAGGCACTGCGTGGGCACAACGACCCATGACGTTACCCGGCGATGAGCCGAAGGGTCAAAACGGCTGCGTGGCGCGGGTCCGGGCGGCTCAGCGCGCCCGCGCCACCCGGGCCACGTCCCACACCGGCTCGCTGCTCTCGGTGACCCTGCCGTCGGCGCCGAAGACGAGGAAGCGGTCGAAGCCGCGGGCGAACCAGCGGTCGTGCGTGACGGCCACCACCGTGCCCTCGAACGCGCCCAGCGCCTGCTCCAGGGCCTCCGCCGAGTGCAGGTCCAGGTTGTCCGTCGGCTCGTCCAGCAGCAGCAGCGTGGCGCCCGAGAGCTCCAGCAGCAGGATCTGCAGGCGAGCCTGCTGCCCGCCGGAGAGGTGCTCGAAGCGCTGCTCGGCGGCCGCCGCCAGCCCGTAGCGGTCCAGGGCCCGCGAGGCCGCCTCGCGGTCCAGCCCGGCGCGGTGCGCGGTGCCGCGGTGCAGCACGTCCAGCAGGGAGCGGCCCACCAGGGCCGGCTGCTCGTGCGTCTGCGCGAACCAGCCCGGCCGCACCCGCGCGCCCAGCCGCACCGTGCCGGTGTGCGGCACGGGTGCGACGGCCTGCTCGTCGACGGGCGCGTGCTCGGCGTCCGGGTCGGAGCCGCCGGCGGCCAGCAGCCGCAGGAAGTGCGACTTGCCCGAGCCGTTGGAGCCCAGGACGGCGACGCGGTCGCCCAGGTGCAGCTCGGCGTCGAACGGCTGCATCAGGCCCGTCAGCCCCAGCCGCTCGCAGACCACCGCGCGCTTGCCGGTGCGCCCGCCGCGCAGCCGCATCCGCACGTCCTGGACGGCCGGCGGCGCCTGCGGCGGGCCGGCCTCCTCGAACCGCGCCAGCCGCGTCTGCGCAGCGGCGTAGCGCGAGGCCATGCCGTCGTTGAACTTCGACCTCTCGCGCAGGGTCACCACGAGCGCCCGCAGCTTCACGCGCTCCTCGTCCCAGCGCCTGCGCAGCTCCTCCAGCCGCTCCCCCCGCGCGGCGCGCGCCTCGCCGTAGGTGGCGAAGGACCCGCCGTGCACCCACGAGACCGCGCCGAGGGCCCCCGGCTCCAGCGTCACGATGCGGTCCGCCGCCGCGGACAGCAGCTGGCGGTCGTGGCTGACCAGCAGCACCGACTTGCCGGTGGCGCGCAGCTGCTCCTCCAGCCAGCGCTTGCCGGGCACGTCCAGGTAGTTGTCCGGCTCGTCCAGCAGCAGCACCTCGTCGGGACCGCGCAGGAGCGCCTCCAGCACCAGGCGCTTCTGCTCCCCGCCGGACAGGGTGCGCACCAGCCGGTGCCGGCAGGCCTCGAAGCCGACGCCCAGGGCGGCGGTGGCGCACTCGTCCCAGCCGACCTCGGCGTCGTAGCCGCCGGCGTCGGCGTAGTCCGCGATGGCCTGCGCGTAGCGCATCTGCTCGCGCTCCGCGTCGGTCTCCAGCATCGCCAGCTCGGCGGCGTCCAGGGCCTCGGCGGCCCGGCGCAGCTGCGGCGGGGCCACCGAGACCAGCAGCTCGCCGACGGTGGTGCCGTCCCGGACCGAGCCCACGAACTGCCGCATGACGCCCAGCCCGCCGCTGCGCGCCACGGCCCCGGCCTGCACCGGCTCGTCACCGGCGATCAGCCGCAGCAGCGTCGTCTTGCCTGTGCCGTTGGGACCCACCAGCGCGGTGGTGGTCCCGTCGGCGACGCGGAAGGACACCTCGTTCAGCAGCGGCCGCCCGTCGGGCAGCTCGTGACTGACGGCCTGGACGTCGACGTGACCCACGGGGGCAGTCTGCCCCGGCCCCGAGCCGGGACGCGCCCGGTTTCCCGGGCCCGCCGCGGGCGTCGGCCCGGGCGGTGGCTACGCCCGGGCGGTGTGCACCGCGCGCAGCACGCAGCCGGTGCTGTCCGCGTCGGCCCACTCGCCCGACACGTCCAGCACGGCGATGCCCGCGGTGCGCAGCTGCTGCACCTGCCCGGTGAGGACCTCGGCGAGGTCGCTGAGGCCCGGGTTGTGCCCCACGAGGACGACGACGGCCTCGGGGCGGTCGGTGTCCAGCCCGCGCACCAGGCGCAGCAGGTCGCCGACGGAGGCCTCGTAGACGCGCTCCTCGTCGACGACCGCGGGCTCGACGCCCCAGGCGTCCAGCAGGCGGGCGGTGGTCTCCTCGGTGCGCCGCGCGGGCGAGGTCACCAGCAGGTCGGGGGCGGCGACGTGCTCGGACAGCCAGCGGCCGGCGGCGGCCGCATCGGCGCGGCCCCGCTCGGTGAGGGGGCGGGCGATGTCCTGCAGACCGAGGGGCGTGTCCGCCTTGGCGTGGCGGACGAGGACGAGCGTGGGCACGGCGCAAGCCTGCCCCACCGCTGCGCGCCGGCGGCAGGCACCCCCGCCCCCCGCGGGAGCGCTTCAGCGCGCCGGCGCGCCGGGCCCACCGGGGCGCGGCGGCAGCGGCGGGCGCACGGCGCGCGCCTGCCGGGCCCGGGCGGCGAGGTCGGCGTCGGGCGGGTAGACGACCTCCTCCAGGCACAGCCCGTGCGGGGGCACGACGGCCACGGCGGGGTCGCGCAGCCCGCGCAGCAGCACGTGCGCGGGCCAGTCGGCGTCGCGCCGTCCCTCCCCCACGGCCAGCGCCGCGCCCACCAGGGCCCGCACCATGGAGTGGCAGAAGGCGTCCGCCCGCACGTCGGCCACGAGCAGCCCGGCGTCGGGGCCCGCCTCCTCGCGCCGCCAGGAGTAGGCCAGGAGCGTGCGCACGGTGGTGGCGCCCTGGCGGGGCTTGCAGTAGGCGGCGAAGTCGTGCAGCCCCACCAGGGCGCGCGAGGCGGCGTCCATGGCGGCCACGTCCAGGGGGCGGCGGTGCCCCAGCACGTCGTGGCGGCGCAGCGGCGGCACCCCGGCGGGGTGGTCGCTGACGCGGTAGGCGTACCGGCGGCGCGACGCGGAGAAGCGGGCGTCGAAGCCGTCCGGGGCCCGGCGGACCGCGTGCACGCGGACGTCGGCGGGCAGCACCCCCGCCAGGCGCCGCAGCAGCGCCTCCTCGGGCGTGGAACCGGAACGGCCGGGCGCGGCCGCCAGCGCCTCGGCCGGGACGTCCACGTGGGCCACCTGGCCGCTCGCGTGCACCCCGGAGTCGGTGCGTCCGGCGACGGTCAGGCGCGGGGCCGGCTCCAGCCGCAGCACCCGGCCCAGGGCGGCGGTCAGCTCCCCCTGCACGGTGCGCAGGCCGGGCTGCTCGGCCCAGCCGGCGAAGCCGGCGCCGTCGTAGCCCAGGTCCAGGCGCAGCCGCACCGCCGCCGCGGTGGTGCCGCCGCGCACGGCGTCCGGGGCCGTGGAGCGGTCGAGCCCGCCCTCCCCGGTGGGGAGGGCGGGCTCGCCGGTGCTCGAGGGGGTGGCGCTCAGGCCTTGTCCTCGGTGGTGCCCTCGGTGTCGGTCACCGGCGTGGTGCCGGTGGTCTCGTCGGCCGGGTCCGCCTCGGCGGCGTCGAGCTCGACGCCGGTGTCGGCGGTGTCGCCCTCGGGCAGGGTGTCGGGCTGGTCGACGCTGCCGGGCTCGACCGGCTCCTCCGCCGCGGCGGCGCCCGCCTCGGCGTCGGCGGCGACCGCGGCGGCCGAGGAGGCCGCAGCGGCACCGGCGGCGGCCCGCTCGGCCTCGCGCACGGTGGCCTGCTTCGCGCTGACCGGCTCCATGACGAGCTGGATGACCGCCATGGGGGCGTTGTCGCCCTTGCGGGGGCCGATCTTGACGATGCGGGTGTAGCCGCCCTGGCGCTCGGCCATGGCCGGGCCGATCTCGGTGAAGAGGAAGTGCACGACGGACTTGTCGCGCACCGTCTTCATCACCTGGCGGCGCGACGCGAGGTCGCCCTTCTTGGCGAAGGTGATCAGCTTCTCCGCGAACGGGCGCAGGCGGCGGGCCTTGGCCTCGGTCGTGGTGATGCTGCGGTGCTCGAAGAGCGAGGTCGCCAGGTTGGCGAGGATGAGCTTCTCGTGGGCCGGCCCGCCGCCGAGCCGCGGACCCTTGGTGGGGGTGGGCATGGTTGTCGATCTCCTCGAAGGTCTCCGTCACCCCGGTGCGGGGTGACGGTCAGCGGACGGTCAGAGCTGCTCGTCCTCGGCGAAGGACGAGTCGTCCTCCTCGAAGTCGTTGACGGCGGTGCTCGGGTCGAACCCGGGCGGGGAGTCCTTGAGGTGCAGGCCCATGCCGGCCAGCTTGGCCTTCACCTCGTCGATGGACTTCTGCCCGAAGTTGCGGATGTCGAGCAGGTCGGCCTCGCTGCGCGAGACCAGTTCGCCGACGGTGTGGATGCCCTCGCGCTTGAGGCAGTTGTAGGAGCGGACCGTCAGGTCCAGCGCCTCGATCTCCAGCGCGAGGTCGGCGGCGAGCGCGGCGTCGGTGGGCGAGGGGCCCATGTCGATGCCCTCGGCCTCGACGTTGAGCTCCCGGGCCAGGCCGAACAGCTCCACGAGCGTCTTGCCGGCGGAGGCGACGGCGTCGCGGGGGGTGATGGCGTGCTTGGTCTCGACGTCGACGACGAGGCGGTCGAAGTCGGTCCGCTGCTCGACGCGGGTGGCCTCGACCTTGTACGTCACCTTCAGCACGGGCGAGTAGATGGAGTCGACCGGGATGCGGCCGATCTCCTGCTCGCCGGACTTGTTCTGCGCCGCCGAGACGTAGCCGCGGCCGCGCTCGACCGTCAGCTCCATCTCGAGCTTGCCCTTGCCGTTCAGGGTGGCGATGTGCAGGTCGGGGTTGTGCACCTCGACACCCGCCGGCGGCGCGATGTCGGCGGCGGTCACGGCGCCGGGCCCCTGCTTGCGCAGGTACATCACGACGGGCTCGTCGTGCTCCGAGGAGACCACGAGGTTCTTGACGTTGAGGACGATCTCGGTGACGTCCTCCTTGACCCCCGGCACGCTGGTGAACTCGTGCAGGACGCCGTCGATGCGCAGGCTCGTCACGGCCGCCCCCGGGATGGAGGACAGCAGGGTCCGGCGCAGCGAGTTGCCGAGGGTGTACCCGAAACCGGGCTCGAGGGGCTCGATGACGAAGCGCGAGCGGTACTCGTCGACGACGTCTTCGGTCAGGGTGGGGCGCTGTGCGATCAGCACGGAGGTTCCTTCCCGCGGGCGTCCGCCATATGACGCCCCGCACGCCCGTCAGCATCGGTCCACCGACGGGGTCTGGCTCTGGCTCTGGCTCGACCGGTACCTGCCGGTCGGCGGGACGCCGGCCGCACCCCGGGGGTGCGGCCGGCGTCGTCACCGGGTCAGACGCGCCGGCGCTTCGGGGGCCGGCAGCCGTTGTGCGGGCTGGGGGTGACGTCCTGGATCGCGCCGACCTCCAGGCCGGTGGCCTGCAGGGAGCGGATCGCGGTCTCGCGGCCGGAGCCGGGACCCTTGACGAAGACGTCGACCTTGCGCATGCCGTGCTCCTGGGCCCGGCGGGCGGCGGCCTCGGCCGCCATCTGCGCGGCGAACGGGGTGGACTTGCGCGACCCCTTGAAACCGACCTGGCCGGCGGAGGCCCAGGCGATCACCGCACCGGTGGGGTCGGTGATCGAGACGATCGTGTTGTTGAACGTGCTCTTGATGTGCGCGTGGCCGTGCGCGACGTTCTTCTTCTCCTTGCGACGCGGCTTGCGCGTCGCCGTGGCCTGGCGGCTCTTGGGAGGCATGGTGTCCGGACTCCTGGTGGACTGCGACGAGTGAGTTCGAGGGCGAACCGGTGGACGGTCCGCGAGGCGACCCGGAGGGCCGCGCACTGCTTACTTGCGACCGGCCTTCTTCTTGCCGGCCACGGTGCGCTTGGGGCCCTTGCGGGTGCGGGCGTTGGTCTTGGTGCGCTGCCCGCGGACGGGCAGGCCGCGGCGGTGCCGAAGACCCTGGTAGGTGCCGATCTCGACCTTGCGGCGGATGTCGGCGGCCACCTCGCGGCGGAGGTCACCCTCGACGCGGTAGTTGCCCTCGATGTGGTCGCGCAGCGCGACGAGCTCGTCGTCCGACAGGTCGCGGACGCGGACGTCCGGGCTGACGCCGGTGGCGGTCAGCGTCTCCTTGGCGCGGGTGCGCCCGACGCCGTAGATGTACGTGAGCGCGATCTCCAGCCGCTTCTCGCGGGGGAGGTCGACGCCGACGAGGCGTGCCATGTGGGTGGTCCCTCTTCTGTCGCGGAGGTCTGACGCAGCACCGCTCCCACCTTCCTCGGGCGGGTCCCCGGCCTCCGACCGGGGGTGTCGCCCGTCCCGGTGGTCCACCGGGACGAGCTGGTGCTGCGATGGGTGCCGCCGGCTGCGTGGCCCGGCGGCGGGGGTGCTGCGATCAGCCCTGGCGCTGCTTGTGGCGCAGGTTCTCGCAGATGATCATGACCCGGCCGTGACGGCGGATCACCTTGCACTTGTCGCAGATCTTCTTGACGCTCGGCTTGACCTTCATCGTGTCTCCGGTCGTGCAGACCTGACCCCGGCCACGGGCGTGGCGGGAGTACGGCCGGCGGCCAGTGGGGGGGTCACTTGTAGCGGTAGACGATGCGCCCGCGGGACAGGTCGTAGGGGCTGAGCTCGACGACCACCCGGTCCTCCGGGAGGATGCGGATGTAGTGCTGCCGCATCTTCCCCGAGATGTGGGCGAGCACCTTGTGACCGTTGCTGAGCTCCACGCGGAACATCGCGTTCGGCAGGGCTTCGATCACGGTGCCTTCGATCTCGATGACGCCGTCCTTCTTCGGCATGTCCTCCGCTTTTCCATCAAGTGTCGGTTCAGTGTCCGCCCGCTCCACCCAGGCCCGAGGCTCCGGGACGAGGGCATGGCGAACCGACGGTCAAGCTTAGTCCACGGCGTGCCGCAGAGGAAATCCGCGACAGCCGGTGGGTGGGATGCGCTGCACCGCAACCACTAGCGCCTCACGACTGAGGCACGTGGATGCCCAGCGGGAGCAGCTCGGAGGCTCCCCCGTCCGGAGCGGTGAGCACCCACAGGCCCTCCTCCATGACGGCCACGGTGTGCTCCCAGTGCGCGGCCCGGGAACCGTCGGAGGTCACCACGGTCCACTCGTCGGCGAGCACGTCGGTCTCGACGCCCCCGCGGGTGCACATCGGCTCCACCGCCAGGCACATGCCCGGGCGGACCTTGGGGCCGCGCTCGCGGACCCGGTAGTTGAGCACCTCCGGCGCCATGTGCATGGCCGTGCCGATGCCGTGGCCGGTGTACCCGTCGACGATGCCGAAGCGGCCGTCGACGGCGTCCTCCACCGCGGCCCCGACGTCCCCGACGCGCCCCCGGCGGTCCAGCGCGGCGATGCCGGCCCACAGGGCCCTGCGGGTGGTCTCCACGAGCTCCACGTCCGCGGGGTCGGCGGGCTCGCCCACGATCGCGGTGAAGGCCGAGTCCCCGTGCCAGCCGTCGACGATCGCCCCGCCGTCGATCGAGACCACGTCGCCCTCGGCGAGCACCTGGTCGCCGGGGATGCCGTGGACCACGACCTGGTTCACGGAGATGCACAGCGTCGCCGGGTAGCCGTGGTAGCCGAGGAAGTTGGAGGTGCCCCCGCCGGCCCGGATGACCTCCGCGGCGACGGCGTCCAGCTCCCGCGTCGTGATGCCCGGCCGCAACGCGGCCCGGGCGCTCTCCAGGGCCGCGTGCGTCAGCAGCCCCGCCCGGCGCATGGCGACGACCTGCTCCGGCGTCTTGACCTCGATGCGCTCGCGCCCGAACAAGGCGGCCCCTCAGCCGGCGTCGGAGGCGAGGGCGTCCAGCAGGCGGGCGGTCACCTCGGGCACCTCGCCCAGGCCGTCCACGCTGCGCAGCAGGCCCCGCTCGGAGTAGAGCGCCACCAGCGGGGCGGTCTGCTCGGCGTACACCTCCTGGCGGGTGCGGATGACGTCCTCGGTGTCGTCGCTGCGCCCCTCGATGGAGGCTCGCCGGGTCAGCCGGCGCACGAGCTCGTCGGTGTCGGCGGTGATCTCCAGGACGCGGTCCAGCTTGGCGCCGGCGGCCGCGAGCATGTCCTCGAGCTCGCGCACCTGGTCGGCGGTGCGCGGGTACCCGTCCAGGATGAAGCCCCCGGCGGCGTCCGGCTGCGCGAGGCGGTCGCGGACCATCTCGTTCGTCACCGAGTCGGGCACGTACTTGCCCGCGTCCAGGTACTCCTTCGCGGCCACGCCGAGCTCGGTGCCCTGCGCGACGTTGGCGCGGAAGATGTCGCCCGTCGAGATGGCCGGGACGCCCAGCCGCTCGGACAGGAGCTTGGCCTGGGTGCCCTTGCCGGCACCGGGCGGACCGAGGAGGACGAGACGAGTCATCGCAAGAACCCTTCGTAGTTGCGCTGCTGGAGCTGGGACTCGATCTGCTTCACCGTCTCGAGGCCCACCCCGACGATGATCAGGATCGACGTGCCCCCGAAGGGGAAGTTCGCGTTGGCATTGAACGCCACCAGTGCGATCAGGGGAAGCAGCGAGACGAGCCCCAGGTACAGCGAGCCTGGCAGGGTGATGCGCGTGAGGATGTAGTCGAGGTACTCGGCGGTCGGCCGGCCGGCGCGCACGCCGGGGATGAAGCCGCCGTACTTGCGCATGTTCTCGGCGACCTCGTCCGGGTTGAACGTGATCGCGACGTAGAAGTACGCGAAGAAGACGATGAGCAGGAAGTAGGCGGCCATGTAGATCGGGTGGTCGCCGGTGACCAGGTGCGCGTTGATCCACACGACCCAGCCCGCGCTCTGGTCGCTGAACTGCCCCACCAGCGCCGGCAGGTACAGCAGCGACGAGGCGAAGATGATCGGGATGACGCCGGCCATGTTGACCTTCAGCGGGATGTACGTGGAGCTCCCGCCGTACACGCGCCGACCGATCATGCGCTTGGCGTACTGCACCGGCACGCGCCGCTGGGACTGCTCGACGGCGACGACGGCGGCGACCACGACCAGGCCCATGAGCAGGACGGCGGCGAAGGTCAGGGTGCCGCGCTCGCGCTGGATGCTCCACAGCGACGTGGGGAAGCCGGCGGCGATCTGGGTGAAGATGAGCAGGGACATGCCGTTGCCGACGCCCCGCTCGGTGACCAGCTCCCCCAGCCACATGATCAGCCCGGTGCCGGCGGTCATGGTCATCACCATGAGGACGATGACCGGGATGCTCTGGTCGGGGACCACCTCGGCGTTGCAGGCGGTGCCGAAGAGCCGCGAGGGGTCGCGCGCGATCGTCACGTAGGTCGTCGACTGCAGCACGGCCAGCGCGATGGTCAGGTAGCGCGTGTACTGGGTCAGCTTGGTCGTGCCCTGCTGGCCCTCCTTCTTCAGCGCCTCGAAGCGGGGGATCACGACGGTGAGCAGCTGGATGATGATGCTCGCCGTGATGTACGGCATGATCCCGAGCGCGAAGATGCTCAGCTGCAGCAGCGCGCCGCCGGAGAAGAGGTTGACCAGGCCGAGCAGGTCGTTGCCGGACTCGGCCAGCGCGATGCACTGCTGCACCGCGGAGTAGTCCACGCCCGGGGTCGGCACGAAGGAGCCGACGCGGACGAGCACGATGATGCCGAGCGTGAACAGCAGCTTGCGGCGCAGGTCCGGCGTGCGGAACGCCCGGGCCAATGCGGTGAGCACGTGAACCTCCTGCGCCACCGCTGCCCCGGGGGCGCGGCGGGTGGACTTCGAGGACGGACTTGCGGAGGACCTGCGGGGCGGACGCGCAGCACGCTGCGGAGGTCTCCCCCGGAGCACCCTACAGTCCCCCACAACGCGCACACGGCGGTAGCGGGCGATCACTCGCCGCTACCGCCGTGCGCTGGTGGAGCTGAGGGGACTCAGACCGTGGTCGTCGTCCCGCCGGCCGCCGCGATCTTCTCGGCGGCCGAGGTGGAGAACTTGTCCGCGCTCACCTGCAGGGCCACGGTCACCTCACCGGTGCCGAGGACCTTGACGGGCTGGCCCTTGCGGACGGCGCCCTTCGCGACCAGGTCCTCGACCGTGACGACGCCACCCTCGGGGTAGAGCGCGGTCAGCTTGTCGAGGTTGACGACCTGGTACTCGACGCGGAACGGGTTCTTGAACCCGCGCAGCTTCGGCAGGCGCATGTGCAGGGGCATCTGGCCGCCCTCGAAGGCCTCGGGCACCGAGTAGCGGGCCTTGGTGCCCTTTGTGCCGCGACCGGCGGTCTTGCCCTTGCTGGCCTCACCGCGTCCGACGCGGGTCTTGGCCGTCTTCGCGCCCGGGGCGGGGCGCAGGTGGTGCAGCTTCAGGACGTGCTCGCCCGGCTGGTTCGCCATGTCAGTCAACCTCCTCGACGGTCACGAGGTGCGCCACCGTGTTGGCCATGCCGCGGAACTCGGGCTTGTCGTCCTTGACGACGCTCTGCCCGATCTTGTGCAGCCCGAGGCTGCGCAGGGTCTCCCGCTGGTTCTGCTTGCCACCGATGCCGGACTTGACCTGGGTGACCTTGATGCGGCCCATCAGGCGGTCACCCCCGCGGCCTGGGCGCGCAGCAGCGCAGCCGGCGTGACGTGGTCCACGGGCAGACCGCGGCGCGCCGCGACCTGCTCCGGACGCTCCAGGCCGCGCAGGGCCTCGATGGTCGCGTGGACGATGTTGATCGCGTTGTCGGAGCCGAGCGACTTCGACAGCACGTCGTGGACACCCGCGCACTCCAGCACGGCGCGCACCGGACCACCGGCGATGACACCGGTACCCGGCGAGGCCGGGCGCAGCATGACCACGCCGGCCGCCTTCTCGCCCTGGATGGGGTGCGGGATGGTGCCCTGGATGCGGGGCACGCGGAAGAAGTTCTTCTTGGCCTCCTCGACGCCCTTGGCGATCGCCGCGGGCACCTCCTTGGCCTTGCCGTAGCCGACACCGACGGTGCCGTCGCCGTCACCCACGACCACGAGGGCCGTGAAGCTGAAGCGGCGGCCGCCCTTGACGACCTTGGCCACGCGGTTGATCGTCACCACGCGCTCGACGAAGTTGCCGCGGTCACCCGCGTCACCCCGTCCGCGCTGGTCGCGGCCGCCGTCGCGACGGTCGCGACGGTCGTTGCCACGGTTGTCGCCGCCGCCGGCCGCACCGGCGCCGGCGCCTCGGCGCTGGGGTCCAGGCATCAGACGTTCCTCATCTCATCGACAGTTCGGGTCATCACAGGGCGAGACCGGCCTCGCGGGCGCCGTCGGCGATGGCCGCCACGCGCCCGGCGTAGCGGTTGCCGCCGCGGTCGAAGACCACGGCCTCGATGCCGGCCGCCTTGGCCCGCTCGCCGACGAGGACGCCGACGGCCTTCGCCTTGGCCGACTTGTCGTCGCCGCTCGCGCGCAGGTCCGCCTCCATGGTCGAGGCCGACGCGAGGGTGTGACCCGCCGCGTCGTCGATGACCTGGACGAAGACGTGCCGGGACGACCGGGTGACGACGAGGCGCGGGCGCGCTGCGGTGCCCACGACCTTCTTGCGCACGCGGGTGTGACGGCGCTTGAGACCGGCCGCCTTGCCCTTCTGGGTGCGCTGGGTGGAGAGAGCCATCGTCACTTACCAGCCTTTCCGACCTTGCGCCGGATCTGCTCGCCGGCGTAGCGAACGCCCTTGCCCTTGTAGGGGTCGGGCTTGCGCAGCTTGCGGATGTTGGCAGCGACCTCGCCGACCTGCTGCTTGTCGATGCCGGACACCGAGAAGCGGGTGTTGTTCTCGACGGCGAAGCTGATGCCGTCCGGCGCCTTGATGACGACCGGGTGGCTGAAGCCCAGGGCGAACTCGAGGTCCGAGCCCCTCGCCGTCACGCGGTAACCGGTGCCGACGATCTCGAGCTTCTTCTCGTAGCCCTGCGTCACGCCCTGGACCATGTTGGCCAGCAGCGTGCGGGTCAGGCCGTGGAGCGAGCGCGAGGTGCGCTCGTCGTCCGGGCGCACCACCTGCAGCGTGCCCTCGTCCGTGCGCTCCACCGAGATCGGCGAGGCGACGGTGTGCGTCAGCGTGCCCTTGGGGCCCTTGACCGTGACGGCGGGGCCGTCGATGGTCACGTCCACGCCCGCGGGGACGGGGATCGGGAGTCGACCGATGCGCGACATGAGTCCTCCTCCCTCACCAGACGTAGGCGAGGACTTCCCCACCCACGCCCTTCTTGTTGGCCTGCTTGTCGGTCAGCAGCCCCGAGGACGTGGACAGGATCGCCACGCCGAGGCCACCGAGCACGCGGGGCAGGTTGGTCGACTTCGCGTACACCCGCAGCCCCGGCTTGCTGACGCGGCGCAGGCCGGCGATCGAGCGCTCGCGGTTGGGGCCGAACTTCAGGTTCAGCGTCAGCTTCTTGCCCACCTCGGCGTCCTCGACGGACCAGGAGGCGATGTAGCCCTCGGCCTGGAGGATCTCGGCGATGTGGGACTTGAGCTTGCTGTACGGCATGGAGACCGTGTCGTGGTACGCCGAGTTGGCGTTGCGCAGACGCGTCAACATGTCTGCGATGGGGTCGGTCATCGTCATCGGGCTCGTCCGCCCTTCCTCGCCGGGGTTTCCGCACCGCGAAGCGCGGTGCGGACCTGCGGCGTCGTCGTGATGTTGGAGGTCACCAGCTGCTCTTGGTCACACCGGGCAGCTCGCCACGGTGCGCCATCTCCCGCAGGCAGATGCGGCAGATGCCGAACTTGCGGAACACGGCGTGGGGCCGGCCGCAGCGCTGGCAACGGGTGTAGGCGCGAACAGCGAACTTGGGCTTGCGCGCGGCCTTGGTAACGAGAGCGGTCTTCGCCACGGTCAGTTCTCCTTGAACGGGAAGCCCAGCGCGCGCAGCAGCGCCCGGCCCTCCTCGTCGGTCTTCGCCGTCGTCACGACCGTGATGTCCATGCCGCGGACGCGGTCGATCTTGTCCTGGTCGATCTCGTGGAACATGGACTGCTCGGTGAGCCCGAAGGTGTAGTTGCCGTTCCCGTCGAACTGCTTGGGCGAGAGCCCGCGGAAGTCGCGGATGCGCGGCAGCGCCAGCGACAGCAGACGGTCCAGGAACTCCCACATGCGGTCGCCGCGCAGCGTGGTGTGCGCGCCGATCGGCATGCCCTCGCGGAGCTTGAACTGGGCGATGGACTTGCGCGCCCGGGTCACCTGCGGCTTCTGGCCGGTGATGGTCGCGAGGTCGCGCACGGCGCCGTCGATCAGCTTGGAGTCGCGAGCGGCCTCACCGACACCCATGTTCACCACGACCTTGACCAGGCCGGGGATCTGCATGACGTTGCCGTAGGAGAACTGCTCGTGCAGCTGACCCTTGATCTCGTCGCGGTAGCGCTGCTTCAGGCGCGGCAGCGCCCGGGTCTCGGTCTCAGTAGTCATCAGATGTCCTTGCCGGAACGCTTGGCGACACGGATGCGGTTCGTCTTGGTCCGGCCGTCGCGCTCGACCTGCTCGGTGCGGATGCCCACCCGGGTCGGCTTGCCCGTCTCCGGGTCGACCAGCTGCACGTTGCTGATGTGGATCGGGGCCTCACGGACCTCGATGCCGCCGGCCACACCCGGACGGGCCTTCGTGTGGCGCTTCATCTGGTTGACGCCCTCGACGAGCACGCGCTGCGTGTCGGCGAAGACCTCCAGGACCTTGCCCTGCTTGCCGAGGTCGGAGGTCTTGGTGCCGTCTTCCTCGCGACGCCCGCGCACGCGGGTGACGACCTGGACGAGGTCACCCTTCTTGATGCGGATCTTCCCCATGGGTCAGAGCACCTCCGGAGCCAGAGAGATGATGCGCATGAACTTCTTCTCGCGCAGTTCACGCCCGACGGGCCCGAAGATGCGGGTGCCGCGCGGGTCGCCACCGTCAGCCCGGAGGATGACCGCGGCGTTCTCGTCGAAGCGGATGTAGGAGCCGTCGGCGCGACGGCGCTCCTTCTTGGTGCGGACGACGACGGCCTTGACCACGTCGCCCTTCTTCACGTTGCTGCCGGGGATCGCGTCCTTGACCGTGGCCACGATCACGTCACCGATGCCCGCGTAGCGGCGGCCGGAGCCACCGAGCACGCGGATGCACAGGATCTCCTTGGCACCCGTGTTGTCGGCGACCTTGAGCCGCGACTCCTGCTGGATCACTCTCTACTCCTTCGTCGCGCCGGTTCTCGACGCCCCGCGAGGGGGGGTCGAGCCTGGCGGAACGGACATGGGGTACGGGGGGCGGTGCGCGACGGCGCTCCGCCCGAGGTCACTTGGCGCGCTCGAGGACCTCGACGACGCGCCAGCGCTTGGTGGCCGACAGCGGCCGGGTCTCGGCGATGAGGACGAGGTCCCCCACGCCGGCGACCGAGGCCTCGTCGTGCGCCTTGACCTTGGTGGTGCGGCGGATGACCTTGGCGTAGAGCGGGTGCTTCACGCGGTCCTCGACCTCGACCACGACGGTCTTCTGCATCTTGTCGCTGACGACGTAGCCGCGGCGGGTCTTGCGGTAGCCGCGCTCGCTCGTCGCGGCGGCGGTCTGCTCGCTCACTCCGCAGCCTCCTTCGTGATCGGCGCCTCGGTGATGCCGAGCTCGCGCTCACGCATCGTCGTGTAGATGCGGGAGATGTCCCGCTTGACGGCCCGCAGCCGGGAGTTGTTCTCCAGCTGCCCGGTCGCGGACTGGAAGCGCAGGTTGAACAGCTCTTCCTTGGCCTTCTTGAGCTCCTCGACGAGCTTCGCGTCGTCGAAGTCACGCAGCTCGTCGGGGCTCAGCCCCTTGGTCCCGATGGCCATCACTCACCACCCTCGCGGCGCACGATCTTGCACTTCACCGGAAGCTTGTGGATGGCGCGGGTGAGCGCTTCCGCAGCGACCTTCTCATTGGGGAACGACAACTCGAACATGACCCTTCCCGGCTTCACGTTCGCGATCCACCACTCCGGCGAGCCCTTGCCGGAACCCATGCGGGTCTCGGCGGGCTTCTTCGTCAGCGGCCGGTCCGGGTAGATGTTGATCCAGACCTTGCCGCCACGGCGGATGTGGCGGGTGATGGCGATACGGGCCGACTCGATCTGCCGGTTGGTCACGTAACCGCCCTCGACGGCCATGATCCCGTACTCGCCGAACGTCACGCGGGTGCCGCCGCTGGCCGCACCCCGACGCGTGGGGTGGTGCTGCTTGCGGTGCTTGACTCGCCGTGGGATGAGCACGACTCAGGCCTCCGTTCCGTTGCTGCCCTTGCCGATGACCGGCTCGGCCGCGGCGGTCCCGGTCGAGGTGCTGCCACCGCCCGCGGCCTCGGCCACGGGAGCACTGGCCGCGTCCTGCGCGGGACGGGGACGACGGCCGCCGCGCTCACCGCGGTCGCTGCGCTCACCGCGACGCGGAGCGCGCGGGGCAGCGGCCTGCGACTGGGCGAGCTCACGGCTGGTGACGTCACCGTGGTAGATCCAGACCTTCACGCCGATGCGGCCGAAGGTCGTGCGGGCCTCGTAGAAGCCGTAGTCGATGTTCGCGCGCAGCGTGTGCAGCGGCACACGACCCTCGCGGTAGAACTCCGAGCGGCTCATCTCGGCGCCGCCCAGGCGGCCGGCGCACTGCACGCGGATGCCCTTGGCGCCGGAGCGCAGGGACGTCTGCATGCCCTTGCGCATGGCGCGGCGGAAGGAGACGCGGCTGGCGAGCTGCTCCGCGATGCCCTGCGCGACGAGCTGGGCGTCCACCTCGGGGTTCTTGACCTCGAGGATGTTCAGCTGCACCTGCTTGCCGGTCAGCTTCTCCAGCTCACCGCGGATGCGGTCGGCCTCCGCGCCGCGCCGGCCGATGACGATGCCCGGCCGGGCGGTGTGGATGTCAACGCGCACGCGGTCGCGGGTGCGCTCGATCTCCACCTTGGAGATGCCGGCCCGCTCCATGCCCTTGGACATGAGGCGGCGGATCGCGACGTCCTCCTTGACGTAGTCGGCGTAGCGCTGACCCGTCTTGGTGGAGTCCGCGAACCAGCGGCTCTTGTGGTCGGTGGTGATGCCCAGTCGGAACCCGTGCGGGTTGACCTTCTGTCCCACTAGCGGGTCCTCCTCGTCTTCTTGGCGCCGGGCACGGCGGGTGCGACGACCACCGTGATGTGGCTCGTGCGCTTCAGGATGCGTCCCGCGCGGCCCTGGGCGCGGGGACGGAAGCGCTTCATGGTGGGGCCCTCGTCGACGTGGATCGCCTTCACCACGTAGTCGGCCGGGTCGAACGCCTCCGAGTGCTTGTCCGCGAGGAACTTCGCGTTCGCGATCGCGCTCTCGACGAGCTTGCGCACCGGTTCGGCCGCCGACTGCGGGGCGAACGAGAGCACGGCGACGGCCTCGTTGGCCTGCTTGCCCCGGACGAGGTCGACGACTCGGCGCGCCTTCTGGGGCGTGACGCGGAGGTACCGCGTCTGCGCCTTGGCTTCCATCCCTGTCCTGCCTTCTGGTCTCAGTCTGTGACGTCGCTGCGCTGAGCCGAGGCTCAGCGGCGACGGCCCTTGCGGTCGTCCTTCTCGTGGCCCTTGAACGTGCGCGTGGGCGCGAACTCGCCGAGCTTGTGCCCCACCATCGACTCGGTGACGAAGACGGGGACGTGCTTGCGGCCGTCGTGCACCGCGAACGTGTGGCCCAGGAAGTCCGGCGTGATGACCGAACGGCGGGACCAGGTACGGATGACGTTGTGCGTGCCGGCCTCGTTCTGGACGTCCACCTTCTTCTGAAGGTGGTCGTCGATGAACGGGCCCTTCTTCAAACTGCGAGGCATGGTGGCCTGGACTCCCTATCAGCGCTTCTTGCCGGTGCGGCGGCGACGGACGATGAGCTTGTCGCTCTCCTTGCCCGGACGCCGCGTGCGGCCCTCAGGCTGACCCCAGGGGCTGACGGGGTGACGGCCACCGGACGTCTTGCCCTCACCACCACCGTGCGGGTGGTCGATCGGGTTCATGGCGACACCGCGGACGGTCGGGCGCTTGCCCTTCCAGCGCATGCGGCCCGCCTTGCCCCAGTTGATGTTCGACTGCTCGGCGTTGCCGACCTCGCCGATCGTCGCGCGGCAGCGGACGTCGACGTTGCGGATCTCGCCGGAGGGCATGCGCAGCTGGGCGAAGCGGCCCTCGCGGGCCACCAGCTGCACGCTGGCGCCGGCCGAGCGGGCGATCTTGGCGCCGCCGCCGGGACGCAGCTCGATCGCGTGGATCACGGTGCCGACCGGGATGTTGCGCAGCGGCAGGTTGTTGCCGGGCTTGATGTCGGCCGTGGGGCCGTTCTCGATCCGGTCGCCCTGCTTCAGGCGGGTCGGCGCGATGATGTAGCGCTTCTCGCCGTCCACGTAGTGCAGCAGCGCGATGCGCGCCGTGCGGTTGGGGTCGTACTCGATGTGCGCGACCTTGGCCGGCACGCCGTCCTTGTCGTCACGACGGAAGTCGATGACGCGGTAGGCGCGCTTGTGCCCACCACCGATGTGGCGGGTCGTGATGCGCCCCGTGGAGTTGCGGCCACCGGACTTGGTCAGCGGGCGGACGAGCGACTTCTCCGGCTCGCTCCGCGTGACCTCGACGAAGTCGGCGACGGACGAGCCGCGGCGGCCCGGCGTCGTCGGCTTGTACTTGCGGATTCCCATTGCGTCGGTTCCTCGGGTTCGAAGGTGTCTACGGCAGTCGTGCGAGCCCTGGGGCTCAGGCGACCGAGCCGCCGAAGATGTCGATCGTGCCCTCGCGCAACGTCACGATGGCCCGCTTGGTGTCCTTGCGCTTCCCGGTGCCGTACCGGGTGCGCCGGCTCTTGCCCTGCCGGTTCGCGGTGTTCACCGCCGAGACCTTCACGCCGAACACGCTCTCGACCGCCATCTTGATCTCGGTCTTGTTCGCTCCGGGGTCCACGAGGAACGTGTACTTGCCCTCGTCGATGAGCCCGTAGCTCTTCTCCGAGACGACCGGGGCGATGAGGATGTCGCGCGGGTCCTTCTGGGTTCCGCCGAGCGCGCTCACAGGGTGCTCCCTTCCGACTCCGCCGCCACCGCGGTCGCGCTGCGACCCTTGGACGGCCCCGCGACGAAGGCGTCGAGCGCCGCGCGGGTGAAGACCACGTCGTCGCTCTTGACGACGTCGTAGGTGTTGAGCTGGTCCGCGGGCAGGACGTGCACGCCGGAGATGTTGCGCAGGCTCTTGACCGCCACCTCGTCCTCACGGGTGAGGACGACCAGCACGTTGCGGCGCTCGGAGAGGGCCGCGAGCAGCTTCACCGCGGTCTTCGTCGAGGGGGCCTCGCCGATGGTCAGCCCCTCCACGACGTGGAGACGCTCGTGACGCACCCGGTCGGAGAGGGCACCGCGCAGGGCGGCGGCCTTCATCTTCTTGGGGGTGCGCTGGGCGTAGTCGCGCGGCTGCGGGCCGTGGACGGTGCCACCACCGGTGAACTGCGGGGCGCGCAGCGAACCCTGGCGGGCACGACCGGTGCCCTTCTGCTTGTAGGGCTTCTTGCCACCGCCGCGGACGTCGCCGCGGGTCTTGGTGGCGTGGGTGCCCTGGCGCGCGGCGGCCAGCTGCGCCGTGACCACCTGGTGGATCAGCGGGACGTTCACCTGGCGGCCGAAGTCCGCCGCGGGCAGCTCGACGGTGCCGTTGGTGCCGCCGTCGGCGGTGCGCAGCGGGACGGTGATGGCCTCAGTCGTCGCGGTCATCTGCTCAGGCCTCCTTCACGCGCGCCTTGGCGGCGGTCTTGACGAGCACGACGCCACCGCGGGGGCCGGGGACGGCGCCCGTGATGAGCAGCAGGCCCCTCTCCGCGTCGACGGCGTGCACGGTCAGGTTCTGGGTGGTCTGTCGCACGGCGCCCATGCGGCCGGCCATGCGCATGCCCTTGAAGACGCGGCCCGGGGTGGCGCAGCCACCGATGGACCCCGGCTTGCGGTGGTTGCGGTGCGAACCGTGGGAGGCGCTGACACCGGCGAAGCCGTGACGCTTCATGACGCCGGCGAAGCCCTTGCCCTTGGTCGTGCCGACCACGTCGACGGTCGCGCCGGCGTCGAAGACCTCGGCCGTGACCTCCTGGCCGGGCTCGTAGGACGCGGCGTCCGCGGTGCGCAGCTCGACCAGGTGGCGGCGCGGCGCCACCCCGGCCTTGGCGAAGTGCCCGGCAGCCGGCTTGTTCGCCTTGCGCTGCGGGATCGCCGTGGCGGCGAGCTGGACGGCCTCGTAGCCGTCGGTGGTAGTGGTGCGGACCTGGGTCACGACGTTGGGCTCGACCTTGACGACCGTGACGGGGATGAGGCGGTTGGCCTCGTCCCACAGCTGCGTCATGCCGAGCTTGGTGCCGAGCACCCCTCGCACTTGCCTGTCGCTCATCGTGTGCAGTCCCTCAGAGCTTGATCTCGATGTCGACACCGGCCGGGAGGTCGAGCCGCATGAGCGAGTCGACGGTCTTCGGCGTGGGGTCGATGATGTCGATGAGGCGCTTGTGCGTGCGCATCTCGAAGTGCTCGCGGCTGTCCTTGTACTTGTGCGGCGAGCGGATCACGCAGTAGACGTTCTTCTCGGTCGGCAGCGGCACGGGGCCGGCGACGGAAGCGCCGGTACGGGTCACCGTGTCGACGATCTTGCGCGCCGAGCTGTCGATGACCTCGTGGTCGTAGGCCTTGAGCCTGATGCGGATCTTCTGTCCCGCCATGGCGTCGTCTGACTCTCTCTCTTCGTACCGCTACTGACTCGCGCGCGGCGCGGGGCTCCCGGTGGAGCCCCGACCCCCGAGGTCGGGCGTGTCGCGCTCTCGCACGTTCTGCACCCTCGCCCGGTTGCCCGGTGTGGTCCCTAGCCGTGGTCACCCACGGCGGTCGTCCTGTTCAGGTTGACCGTCCGCCGCCCGTACGAGACGTTCGACGTTCGCGGCCGCCGGCCACCGGGCGGGATCTCCCCGCGGCGGCACAGCAACCCCGATAGTCTGCCAGACAGCACCCCACCTTGGCGAATCGAGGCCGCGCGCTCGGATGACAGGGGGCGACCGCGCTCAGCGGCGCCCCCACGACGGAGGGGCTGGTCCAGGTGGACCCGCCCCTCCGCGCGGAGCGACCCGGCGGGAGAGCGCGCTCCCCCGCCGGTTCAGCTCACTTGATGATCTTCGTGACCCGCCCGGCGCCGACGGTGCGGCCACCCTCGCGGATCGCGAACTTCAGGCCCTCTTCCATCGCGATGGGCTGGATGAGGTCGACCTTCATCTCGGTGTTGTCACCGGGCATGACCATCTCGGTGCCCTCGGGCAGCGAGACGACGCCGGTGACGTCGGTCGTCCGGAAGTAGAACTGCGGACGGTAGTTGTTGTAGAAGGGCGTGTGACGGCCACCCTCGTCCTTGGACAGGATGTAGGCCTGGCCCTCGAACTCCGTGTGCGGCGTGATGCTGCCGGGCTTGACCACGACCTGGCCGCGCTCGACGTCGTCACGCTTGAGACCGCGCAGCAGCAGGGCGGCGTTGTCGCCGGCCTGGCCGCTGTCCAGCATCTTGTTGAACATCTCGATGCTGGTCACGGTGGTCTTGGTCGAGGTCGGCTTGATGCCGACGACCTCGACCTCCTGGTTGACGTTCAGCACACCGCGCTCGATGCGGCCGGTCACCACGGTGCCGCGACCGGTGATCGTGAAGACGTCCTCGATCGGCATGAGGAACGGCTGGTCGATCGCACGCTCGGGCTCGGGGATCGCGGTGTCGACCGCGTTCATGAGCTCCATGAGCTTGTCGCCCCACTCGGCGTCGCCCTCGAGGGCCTTCAGCGCGGAGACCCGCACGACGGGGACGTCGTCACCGGGGAACTCGTAGCTGGAGAGGAGCTCGCGCACCTCCATCTCGACGAGCTCGAGGAGCTCCTCGTCCTCGACCATGTCGGCCTTGTTCAGCGCCACGACGATGTAGGGGACGCCGACCTGGCGGGCCAGGATGACGTGCTCCTTCGTCTGCGGCATCGGGCCGTCGGTGGCCGCGACCACCAGGATGGCGCCGTCCATCTGCGCCGCACCGGTGATCATGTTCTTGATGTAGTCCGCGTGACCCGGGCAGTCGACGTGCGCGTAGTGGCGCGCCTCGGTCTGGTACTCGACGTGCGCGATCGAGATCGTGATGCCGCGCTGACGCTCTTCAGGGGCCTTGTCGATCTGGTCGAACGCCGAGGCCTGGTTGAGGTCCGGGTACTTGTCGTGCAGCACGCGGGTGATCGCCGCCGTCAGCGTCGTCTTCCCGTGGTCGATGTGACCGATCGTGCCGATGTTGACGTGCGGCTTAGTCCGCTCGAACTTCGCCTTCGCCACTGGGGGTCCTCCTCGGACTGTCGCTTCTTCCCCGACCCGAGGATCGGGCGGGTGGGTGTGTGGCCGGCCGACCGTGTCCGGTGACCGACGTCGTGCCGGCGGGGGTGTGGACCCCCCACCGGCTCCCGGGGTGGTTACTCCCCGCGGACCTTCTTCACGATCTCCTCGGCCACGTTCCGGGGCACCTCGGAGTAGTTCGAGAACTGCATCGAGTAGACCGCACGGCCCTGCGTCTTCGACCGGAGGTCGCCGACGTAGCCGAACATCTCCGACAGCGGGACGGTCGCCTTGACCAGCTTGGCCCCGCTGACGTCCTCCATGGACTCGATCTGCCCACGGCGGGAGTTCAAGTCGCCGATGACGTCACCCATGTAGTCCGCGGGCGTACGCACCTCGACGGCCATGACGGGCTCGAGCAGCACCGGGTCCGCCCGCTTGACGGCCTCCTTGAGGACCATCGAACCGGCGATCTTGAACGCCATCTCGGAGGAGTCGACGTCGTGCGCCGCACCGTCGAGGAGGCTGGCCTTGATGCCCACCAGCGGGTAGCCCGCCACGACGCCGAGCTGCATGGCGTCCTGGATGCCGGCGTCCACCGAGGGGATGTACTCGCGCGGCACGCGACCACCGGTGACCTTGTTCTCGAACTCGTAGAACTCCCCGTCGGAGGTGTCCAGCGGCTCGATGGTGACCTGGACCTTCGCGTACTGCCCGGACCCACCCGTCTGCTTCTTGTGGGTGTAGTCCATCTTCTCGACCGCGCGGCGGATGGTCTCGCGGTAGGCGACCTGCGGCTTGCCGACGTTCGCCTCGACCTTGAACTCGCGCTTCATGCGGTCGACGAGGATGTCGAGGTGCAGCTCGCCCATCCCCTTGATGATGGTCTGACCGGTCTCCTGGTCGAGCTCGACCTGGAAGGTGGGGTCCTCCTCGGCCAGGCGCTGGATCGCGGTGCCCAGCTTCTCCTGGTCGCCCTTCGTCTTGGGCTCGATGGCCACGGAGATGACGGGCTCGGGGAAGGTCATCGACTCGAGGACGACCTGCTGCGCCGGGTCGGACAGCGTGTCGCCGGTCGTGGTCTCCTTCAGGCCGATCATCGCGTAGATGTGGCCCGCACGCGCCTCGTCGACCGGGTTCTCCTTGTTGGAGTGCATCTGGAAGAGCTTCCCGATGCGCTCCTTCTTGCCCTTGGTCGAGTTCACGACCTGCGAGCCGGCGGCGATGCGCCCGGAGTACACGCGCACGTAGGTGAGCTTGCCGAAGAACGGGTGCGCCGCGATCTTGAAGGCGAGGGCCGAGAAGGGCTCCTCCACGTCCGGCTTGCGGACGATCTCGACCGACTCGTCGCCGACCTTGTGACCCACCATGGGCTTGACGTCCAGCGGCGAGGGCAGGTAGTCGAGGACCGCGTCGAGCATGGGCTGCACGCCCTTGTTCTTGAACGCGGACCCGCAGAAGACCGGGTAGACCTCGCTGTTGATCGTCAGCTTCCGGACGGCGGTCTTGATCTCCTCCGGGGTGAGGTCCTCACCGCCGAGGTACTTCTCCAGCAGGGCCTCGTCGGTCTCCGCGACGCGCTCGACGAGCTTCTGGCGGTACTCGTCGGCCTGCGCCTGCAGCTCCGCCGGGATCGGCCCCTTCTCGTACGCCTCGCCCTTGGCCGCGTCCGCGCTCCAGGTCAGGGAGCGCATGTAGACCAGGTCGATGACGCCCTGGAAGTCGTTCTCCGCGCCGATCGGGATCTGCATCACGAGGGGCTCGGCGCCCAGGCGATCGGTGATCGTCCTCACGGTGAAGAAGAAGTCGGCACCGAGCTTGTCCATCTTGTTGACGAAGCAGATGCGGGGGACGTCGTACTTGTCCGCCTGCCGCCACACCGTCTCGGACTGGGGCTCGACACCCTCCTTGCCGTCGAAGACGGCGACCGCACCGTCGAGGACGCGCAGCGACCGCTCGACCTCGACCGTGAAGTCGACGTGGCCGGGCGTGTCGATGATGTTGATCTGGGTGCCTTCCCAGAAGCAGGTGGTGGCGGCGGAGGTGATGGTGATCCCCCGCTCCTGCTCCTGCTCCATCCAGTCCATCGTGGCCGCGCCGTCGTGGACCTCACCGATCTTGTAGTTGATCCCCGTGTAGAAGAGGATCCGCTCGGTGGTCGTGGTCTTGCCGGCGTCGATGTGGGCCATGATGCCGATGTTGCGGACCTTGGTGAGGTCCGTCAGCACGTCCTGTGCCACGGTTTACTGCCTCTTCCCTGGGATCGAGGGGGTGAGTCGGCGAGGAACCGCTGGGGTCACCAGCGGTAGTGCGCGAAGGCCCGGTTCGACTCGGCCATCTTGTGGGTGTCCTCGCGGCGCTTCACCGCGGCACCGAGGCCGTTCGAGGCGTCGAGGATCTCGTTGAGCAGGCGCTCGGTCATCGTCTTCTCACGACGCTGACGGGCGTACCCGACCAGCCAGCGCAGGGCCAGCGTGGTGGAGCGGCTGGGCCGCACCTCGATCGGGACCTGGTAGGTCGAACCGCCGACGCGGCGCGAACGCACCTCGAGGGCCGGCTTGACGTTGTCCAGCGCACGCTTGAGGACGACGACGGGGTCGCCGCCGGTCTTGTCGCGGGCACCCTCGAGGGCGCCGTAGACGATCGACTCCGCGACGGACTTCTTGCCGTCCAGGAGGATCTTGTTGACGAGCTGCGTCACCAGCGGGGACTGGTAGACGGGGTCCACCACGAGGGGACGCTTGGGGGCGGGGCCCTTGCGCGGCATCAGCTCTTCTCCTTCTTCGCGCCGTAGCGGCTGCGCGCCTGCTTGCGGTTCTTCACGCCCTGCGTGTCGAGCGAACCGCGGACGATCTTGTAGCGGACACCGGGGAGGTCCTTCACCCGGCCGCCGCGGACCAGGACCATCGAGTGCTCCTGGAGGTTGTGCCCGACACCGGGGATGTAGGCGGTCACCTCGATGCCGCTCGTGAGCTTCACGCGCGCGACCTTGCGCAGCGCGGAGTTCGGCTTCTTCGGGGTGGTCGTGTACACGCGCGTGCACACGCCACGGCGCTGCGGGCTGCCCTTGAGGGCGGGCGTCTTGGTCTTGACGACCTTGTCCTCCCGGCCCTTGCGGACCAGCTGCTGGATGGTGGGCACCCTGTCTCCGTCTGTCGATCTCGTTCGTCGGCTGTACTGCTCGGGACGCGCTGCTCGTCGTGAGCCGGCGCTCGACCCGCCGCCGACCCACGAGGTCGGGCGTGTCGTTCGGTGAGGGCCCGAGCCGGTGACGTCGTGTCACCTGATCGCAGGCACGCTCGTGTCAAGCGCACACGAGCCTACCCGCCGCAAAACTGGGGGTCAAAACGAGCCCCGGCGGGGCGCCGCCCCGCTCCCCCACCGGGAGCGGGAGAGCGGGGCGGCGCCGGTGGCGTCAGCGGTAGTCGCTGCTGCCGTAGTCGAACTCCTCCAGCGGCACGGCCTGGCCGGAGCCCACGCCGAACTGGGCGTAGTCGACCTCGTCGTAGCCCGGCACCGAGTACATCTGCGCCTTGGCCTCCTCGGTCGGCTCCACCCGGACGTTGCGGTAGCGGGGCAGCCCCGTGCCGGCCGGGATGAGCTTGCCGATGATGACGTTCTCCTTGAGGCCCAGGAGCGGGTCGCTCTTGCCCTCCATGGCCGCGTTGGTCAGCACGCGCGTCGTCTCCTGGAAGGAGGCCGCCGACAGCCACGAGTCCGTCGCGAGCGACGCCTTCGTGATGCCCATCAGCTCCGGGCGGCCGGAGGACGGCTGGCCGCCCTCCGCCATGACCCGGCGGTTCTCCTCCTCGAAGCGAGCACGCTCCACCAGCTCACCGGGCAGCAGCTCGGAGCCGTTCTGCTCGATGATCGTCACCCGCTTGAGCATCTGGCGGACGATGACCTCGATGTGCTTGTCGTGGATCGACACGCCCTGGGAGCGGTAGACCTCCTGCACCTCGTCGACCAGGTGCATCTGCACCCGGCGCGGACCGAGGATGCGCAGGATCTGCTTGGGGTCGACCGCGCCCTGGACGAGCTTCTGCCCGACCTCGACGTGCTGGCCGTCCTCCACCAGCAGGCGCTGGCGGCGGGTGACCGGGTAGGCGACCTCTTCGCCACCGTCGTCGGGCACGACGACGATGGAGCGGCCCTTGTCGGTGTCGTCCACGCGGACGCGGCCGGCCGACTCGGTGATCGGGGCGTTGCCCTTGGGGGTGCGCGCCTCGAACAGCTCCACCACGCGCGGCAGGCCGTGCGTGATGTCGCCGGACTCCGAGGCGGCACCACCGGTGTGGAAGGTGCGCATCGTCAGCTGCGTGCCGGGCTCGCCGATCGACTGGGCCGCGACGATGCCGACGGCCTCGCCGATGTCGACGAGCTTGCCGCTGGCCAGCGAGCGGCCGTAGCAGCGGGCACAGGTGCCGACCCGGGACTCGCAGGTGAGCACCGAGCGGACCTTCACCGACTCCACGCCGCGACCGACCAGCTCGTCGATGACGACGTCGCCGAGGTCCGCGCCGGCGGCCAGGGCCACCTCGCCGTCCACCAGGACGTCGGTGGCGAGGGTGCGGGCGTACACGCTGGTCTCGACGTCGTCGTGACGCCGCAGCGAGCCGTCGGTGTTGCGCTCCGCGATCGGCATCTCCAGGCCGCGGCGGGTGCCGCAGTCCTCCTCGCGCACGATGACGTCCTGGGAGACGTCGACGAGGCGACGGGTGAGGTAGCCGGAGTCGGCGGTGCGCAGCGCGGTGTCGGCCAGGCCCTTGCGGGCACCGTGCGTGGTGATGAAGAACTCACCCACGGTCAGGCCCTCGCGGAACGAGGCCTTGACCGGGCGGGGGATGATCTCGCCCTTCGGGTTCGCCATCAGACCGCGCATGCCGGCGAGCTGACGCATCTGCATCCAGTTGCCTCGCGCACCCGAGCTCACCATGCGGTGGATCGTGTTGTGCGTCGGCATCGCCTGCTCGAGGTCCTTGGCGACGTCGTTCGTGGCCTGGGTCCAGATCTCGATGAGCTCCTGACGGCGCTCGTCGTCGGTGATCAGACCGCGCTCGTACTGCTGCTGGACCTTCTCCGCCTTGGCCTCGTAGGTCTCGAGGATCGCCTGCTTGTTGGGCGGGGTGATCACGTCGGAGATCGCCACGGTGGTGCCCGAGCGGGTGGCCCAGTGGAAACCGGCCTCCTTCAGGGCGTCCAGCGTCGCCGCCACCTGGACCTTCGGGTAGCGCTCGGCGAGGTCGTTGACGATGGCCGACAGGCGCTTCTTGTCCACGACCGCGTTGACGTACTCGTAGTCCACCGGCAGCGCCTCGTTGAACAGCGCGCGGCCCAGGGTGGTGTCGACGACGAGGTCGTCACCGGGCTGCCAGCCCTCGGGCAGCGTCATGTCGGGCGTGGGCACGACACCCGACAGACGGATCCTGACCTTGGCGTTCAGGTTCATCTGCTTGGCGTCGAAGGCCATGATCGCCTCGGCCAGCGAGGAGAACTGCCGGCCCACGCCGTCGACGTCGTCCCGGTCGGCGGTGAGGTGGTAGATGCCGATGATCATGTCCTGGGTGGGCATGGTCACCGGGCGGCCGTCCGCCGGCTTGAGGATGTTGTTGCTGGAGAGCATGAGGATGCGGGCCTCGGCCTGCGCCTCCGCGCTCAGCGGCACGTGCACGGCCATCTGGTCGCCGTCGAAGTCCGCGTTGAACGCGGTGCAGACGAGCGGGTGGATCTGGATGGCCTTGCCCTCGACCAGCTGCGGCTCGAAGGCCTGGATGCCCAGGCGGTGCAGCGTGGGCGCGCGGTTGAGCAGCACCGGGTGCTCGGTGATGACCTCGGACAGGACGTCCCAGACCACCGGGCGGGCGCGCTCGACCATGCGCTTGGCCGACTTGATGTTCTGCGCGTGCGAGAGGTCCACGAGCCGCTTCATGACGAAGGGCTTGAACAGCTCCAGCGCCATCTGCTTGGGCAGGCCGCACTGGTGCAGCTTCAGCTGCGGGCCGACGACGATGACCGAACGGCCCGAGTAGTCCACGCGCTTGCCGAGCAGGTTCTGGCGGAACCGGCCCTGCTTGCCCTTGAGCATGTCGGACAGCGACTTCAGCGGGCGGTTGCCCGGGCCCGTCACCGGCCGGCCGCGGCGGCCGTTGTCGAACAGCGCGTCGACGGCCTCCTGCAGCATCCGCTTCTCGTTGTTCACGATGATCTCGGGAGCCCCGAGGTCCAGCAGGCGCTTGAGCCGGTTGTTGCGGTTGATGACCCGGCGGTACAGGTCGTTCAGGTCGCTGGTGGCGAAGCGGCCACCGTCGAGCTGCACCATCGGCCGCAGGTCCGGCGGGATGACCGGGACGCAGTCCAGGACCATGCCCTCGGGCGAGTTGCGGGTGGTGAGGAACGCGGAGACGACCTTCAGGCGCTTGAGCGCGCGCGTCTTGCGCTGCCCCTTGCCCGTGGCGATCGTCTCGCGCAGCGACTCGGCCTCGGCCTCCAGGTCGAAGCTCTGCAGGCGCTTCTGCAGCGCCGCAGCACCCATGCCGCCCTCGAAGTACATGCCGAAGCGCTCGCGCATGGCGCGGTAGAGCACCTCGTCACCCTCGAGGTCCTGGACCTTGAGGTTGCGGAAGCGGTCCCAGACCGCGGTCAGGCGGTCGATCTCGGCGTCGGCGCGACGGCGGATCTGCGCCATCTCGCGCTCGGCCGACTCGCGCACCTTGCGGCGCACGTCGGACTTGGCCCCCTCGGCCTCGAGCTCGGCGAGGTCGGTCTCCAGGGTCTTGGCGCGGGCGTCCACGTCGGCGTCGCGACGATTCTCCACCTCGCGCTTCTCGACCTCGATCTGGGCCTCGAGCGAGGAGTGGTCGCGCTGGCGCGCCTCCTCGTCGACCCAGGTGATCATGTAGGCGGCGAAGTAGATGACCTTCTCGAGGTCCTTGGGCGCCAGGTCCAGCAGGTAGCCCAGGCGGCTCGGGACGCCCTTGAAGTACCAGATGTGCGTGACGGGCGCGGCCAGCTCGATGTGGCCCATCCGCTCACGGCGCACCTTGGCGCGCGTGACCTCCACGCCGCAGCGCTCGCAGATGATGCCCTTGAAGCGGACGCGCTTGTACTTGCCGCAGTAGCACTCCCAGTCCCGGGTGGGACCGAAGATCTTCTCGCAGAAGAGCCCGTCCTTCTCCGGCTTCAGGGTGCGGTAGTTGATGGTCTCCGGCTTCTTGACCTCACCGTGCGACCACGTGCGGATGTCGTCCGCGGTGGCCAGCCCGATGCGCAGCTCGTCGAAGAAGTTGACGTCGAGCAACGTGATCTTCTTTCTGTCGTTTCCTGAGGTCTGACTGATCCGTGGGACTCAGCGGTCCCGTTGGCCGGCGGCGGCGGGCCGGGGGCACTCCCCCGGCCCGCACCCGTCAGACCTCTTCGACGCTGCTCGGCTCGCGCCGAGCCAGGTCGATGCCCAGCTCCTCGGCCGCCCGGAAGACGTCCTCGTCGCTGTCGCGCATCTCGATGGCCATGCCGTCGGAGGAGAGCACCTCCACGTTCAGGCAGAGCGACTGCATCTCCTTGATGAGCACCTTGAAGGACTCGGGGATTCCGGGCTCGGGGATGTTCTCGCCCTTGACGATCGCCTCGTAGACCTTCACGCGCCCGAGCACGTCGTCGGACTTGATGGTCAGGAGTTCCTGCAGGGCGTAGGCGGCGCCGTAGGCCTCCAGGGCCCAGACCTCCATCTCGCCGAAGCGCTGACCGCCGAACTGCGCCTTGCCACCCAGCGGCTGCTGCGTGATCATGGAGTACGGGCCGGTCGAGCGGGCGTGGATCTTGTCGTCGACCAGGTGGTGCAGCTTCAGGATGTACATGTAGCCGACCGAGACCGGGTCCGGGAACGGCTCCCCGGAGCGGCCGTCGAACAGGCGCGCCTTGCCGTCGCCCTGCACGAGGCGGTCGCCGTCGCGGGTGGGGGTCGTCGAGCTGAGCAGCCCGGTGATCTCCTCCTCGCGCGCACCGTCGAAGACCGGCGAGGCGATGCGCGAGCCGGCGGGCGCCTCGCGGATCTCCTCGGGGATGAGCTTCGCCCAGTCCGGCTCGCCCTCGATCTGCCAGCCGCGCGAGGCGATCCAGCCCAGGTGCAGCTCCAGGACCTGGCCGACGTTCATGCGGCTGGGGACGCCGAGCGGGTTGAGGATGACGTCGACCGGGGTGCCGTCCTCGAGGAACGGCATGTCCTCCACGGGCAGGATCTTGGAGATCACGCCCTTGTTGCCGTGGCGGCCGGCGAGCTTGTCACCGTCGGTGATCTTGCGCTTGTTCGCGACGTAGACGCGCACCAGCTGGTTCACGCCCGGGGGCAGCTCGTCGCCCTCGTCCCGGTCGAAGACCTTCACGCCGATGACCGTGCCGGTCTCGCCGTGGGGCACCTTCAGGGAGGTGTCGCGCACCTCGCGGGCCTTCTCGCCGAAGATGGCGCGCAGCAGGCGCTCCTCCGGGGTCAGCTCCGTCTCGCCCTTGGGCGTGACCTTGCCGACCAGCAGGTCGCCGTCGCGCACCTCGGCACCGATGCGGATGATGCCGCGCTCGTCGAGGTCGGCGAGCACGTCCTCCGCGACGTTGGGGATGTCGCGGGTGATCTCCTCCGGCCCCAGCTTGGTGTCGCGGGCGTCGACCTCGTGCTCCTCGATGTGGATCGAGGACAGGACGTCGTCCTGCACGAGGCGCTGCGACAGGATGATCGCGTCCTCGTAGTTGTGGCCCTCCCACGGCATGAACGCCACGAGCAGGTTGCGGCCCAGCGCCATCTCGCCGCCGTCGGTCGACGGGCCGTCGGCCAGCACGGTGCCGACCTCGACGCGGTCGCCCTCGCCGATGACGACGCGCTGGTTGTACGCGGTGCCGTGGTTCGAGCGGCGGAACTTGGCCACCCGGTAGGTGGTCGTGGTGCCGTCGTCGTTGCTCGTGGTCACCGCGTCCGCGGACACCTCGGTGGCCACGCCGGCCTTCTCGGCCACGACCACGTCACCGGCGTCGACGGCGGCGCGGAACTCCATGCCGGTGCCGACCAGCGGGGCCTCGGTCTTGACCAGCGGCACCGCCTGGCGCTGCATGTTGGAGCCCATGAGCGCGCGGTTGGCGTCGTCGTGCTCCAGGAACGGGATCATGGCGGTGGCGACGGAGACCATCTGCCGCGCCGCGACGTCCATGTAGTCGACCTCGGCGCGCGGGACGAACTCCGTCTCGCCGCCCTTGGCGCGCACCAGCACGCGGGCCTCGGCGAAGGTGCCGTCCGGGTTCAGCGGGGCGTTCGCCTGCGCGATGACGAAGGCGTCCTCCTCGTCGGCCGTCAGGTACTCGACCTCGTCGGAGACGACACCGTCGACGATCTTGCGGTACGGCGTCTCGATGAAGCCGAACGGGTTGATGCGCCCGTACGACGACAGCGAGCCGATGAGGCCGATGTTCGGGCCCTCGGGGGTCTCGATCGGGCACATGCGGCCGTAGTGCGACGGGTGGACGTCGCGGACCTCCATGCCGGCGCGGTCGCGGGCCAGACCGCCCGGGCCCAGCGCCGACAGGCGGCGCTTGTGGGTCAGGCCGGCCAGCGGGTTGGTCTGGTCCATGAACTGCGACAGCTGGCTCGTCCCGAAGAACTCCTTGATGGAGGCCACGACGGGACGGATGTTGATGAGCGTCTGCGGCGTGATCGCCTCGACGTCCTGCGTCGTCATGCGCTCGCGCACGACGCGCTCCATCCGGGACAGGCCCGTGCGGACCTGGTTCTGGATGAGCTCGCCGACGCTGCGCAGGCGGCGGTTGCCGAAGTGGTCGATGTCGTCGACCTCGACGCGCACGTCGACGGGCTGGCCGTTCTTGACGCCCGGCATGGCGGTCTCACCGGCGTGCAGGCGCACCAGGAACTTGATCGTGCGGACGATGTCGTCGACGGAGAGGACGCTGCTGCTCAGCGGCTCCTCCATGCCCAGCTTCTTGTTCACCTTGTAGCGGCCGACCTTCGCGAGGTCGTAGCGCTTGGGGTTGAAGTAGAGGTTGTCGAGCAGGTTGCGCGCGGCCTCCTGCGTCGGCGGCTCGCCCGGGCGCAGCTTGCGGTAGATGTCGAGCAGGGCGTCCTCGACGCCGGCGGTGTGGTCCTTCTCCAGCGTGGCGATCATCGGCTCGTAGTCCGCGAACTCCTCGCGGATCTGCGACTCGCTCCAGCCGAGGGCCTTGAGCAGCACGGTGACCGACTGCTTGCGCTTGCGGTCGATGCGCACGCCGACGGTGTCGCGCTTGTCGATCTCGAACTCGAGCCACGCACCGCGCGACGGGATGACCTTGGCGGTCCAGGTGTCGCGGTCGGAGGTCTTGTCCGGCACGCGCTCGAAGTAGACGCCCGGGGAGCGGACCAGCTGGGAGACGACGACGCGCTCGGTGCCGTTGATCACGAACGTGCCGCGGTCGGTCATGAGCGGGAAGTCGCCCATGAAGACCGTCTGGCTCTTGATCTCACCGGTGTTGCCGTTGATGAACTCCGCGGTGACGAACAGCGGAGCGGCGTAGGTGAGGTCGCGCTCCTTGCAGTCGTCCAGGGAGTACTTGGGGGGCTCGAAGCGGTGGTCGCGGAACGACAGCGACATGGAGCCGGAGAAGTCCTCGATCGGGGAGATCTCCTCGAAGATCTCCTCCAGCCCCGAGGTCATCGGCACGTCCAGGCCACCCTCGCGGGAGGCGGCGACGCGGTCCTGCCAGCGCTTGTTGCCGAGCAGCCAGTCGAAGCTGTCGGTCTGCAGCGCCAGGAGGTCGGGGACCTCAAGGGGTTCGCGGATCTTGCCGAAGGAGTACCGCCCGGAGACGGTCAGAGCAGAGCTGTTGCCTGGTGCGGACGCTGTGCGCGAGGCGGCCAAGAGGGGTCCTTCCACGGGCCTGCGAACGTGACACGCGCTGACCTGCCCCGCTCGGTCGTCCCACTGGTCGACGACCGGCCATATGACTGAAGGCAGCGCAAAACATCAAGGTACCCCGTGAAGGCGCGACTGTCCACCCCCTTGCGGGGGCCCAGTCGACGCCGGCGCTCGAGCCCGGGCGACGTCGGTGTCGGGCGGACCGGAACGTGATGACAACCGCTGACGAGGATGGTCCCCCGCAGCCTCCGCGTCAAGGCGATCGGCCGTGCTGTGGAGGGCGTGTCGCGGCCCCGGCGCGCCACGAGCGCCGGCGGAACGCACGAGGGGCGGCCGGACGCGTGTCCGGCCACCCCTCGCGGCGGTGTCCCGGGCCGGTTCAGGCCCGGGAGGGGGTCACTTGAGGGTGACGGTGGCGCCGGCGCCCTCGAGGGCGGCCTTGGCCTTGTCCGCGGTCTCCTTGTTGACCTTCTCGAGGACGGGCTTGGGGGCGCCGTCGACGAGGTCCTTGGCCTCCTTGAGGCCCAGGGAGGTCAGGCCGCGGACCTCCTTGATGACGCCGATCTTCTTGTCGCCGGCGGACTCGAGGATGACGTCGAACTCGGACTGCTCCTCGGCGGCCTCGGCGGGCGCGCCGCCGACCGGGCCACCGGCGGCGACGGCCACGGGGGCGGCCGCGGTGACGTCGAAGGTCTCCTCGAACTTCTTCACGAAGTCGGAGAGCTCGATGAGGGTGAGCTCCTTGAACGCGTCGAGCAGCTCGTCGGTGCTGAGCTTCGCCATGGTGGCGGTCCTTCCTGTGTCTGGGGTGGTTCCGCGGTCGGCCCGCGGAGCGGGGTCGCGCTGGGCGGTGCTCAGGCGTCGGCGGTCTCGGCCTCGGGGGCCTCGACCGGCGCGGGCGAGCCCGCGGCCTGCTTCTCCCGCAGCGCTTCCACGGTGCGGACGGTCTTCGACAGCGGCGCCTGGAACAGGGCCGCGGCCTTGGCCTGGGACGCCTTGAGGACGCCCGCGACCTTCGCGAGGAGCACCTCGCGGGACTCGAGGTCGGCGAGGGCGGTGACGTCGGCCGCGCTGATCGCGCGCCCTTCGAGCAGTCCGCCCTTGACGATGAGCTGGGGGTTCGCCCTGGCGAAGTCACGCAGGCCCTTGGCCGCCTCGACCGGGTCACCGGAGACGAAGGCGATCGCGGAGGGGCCGACGAGCTGCCCCTCGAAGGCCGTGACACCGGCCTCCTTCGCCGCGATGGTGGCGAGCGTGTTCTTCAGGACCGCGTAGGTCGTGTCAGGACCCAGCGACCGGCGCAGCTGCGTGAGCTGCGAGACGGTCAACCCCCGGTACTCGGTGAGCACCGCGGCGGTGGACTCGTTGAACAGCGTCGTGATCTCCTTCACGGCCGCTGCCTTGTCTGCCCGTGCCATGTGTGCCCTCCTTCCGTTGTCTCGGGGAGCCGGCCGGCCCTGAACGCGAGAAACGCCCCGGCGCAGGAGCGCGGGGCGTCGGGCCGGGCCCTCGTCGGGCCCGAGCTGAAGCACGTGCACACCTGCGCAGGTCGTCCGCGAGCGGGACCTTCTGCCACCCCTCCGTGCGGAGCGGGCGGCGACCGGCGGTCTTCGGTACCCGTCAAGCCTACACGCCGCACAGGAGTGCCCCGACCACGCGGCGCCCGCCCCCGGACGCGACGTGGGGGGGGGGGGGCGGGGGGGGGCCGCCCCCCCCGCGGGGGGGGGGGGGGGCGGGGGGGGCGCGGGGGGGGGGGGGGGGGCCGCGCGGCGGGGGGGGGGCGCCCGGGGCG